>JAKMFM010000099.1 GCA_022425445.1 Planktomarina sp. | reverse complement strand
ACAGATTACGCTTTGGAACGGCTCCAAAAATCTGAACCCGCGCCTTTGCACCAGCGTGGCAATGTCGATCTGATTGAAACCGGCACCATCGAGGCTGATTTTGACAAGCTCGCGGAATGCGATTGGATTGTTGAAGCTGTGGTTGAACGTCTCGACATCAAACGCGATCTTTACAAACGTTTGGACGCAGTGATCCGCGACGAGTGCATCGTCACCTCCAACACCTCGACCATTCCGATCAAGCTTTTGGTGGCGGAGATGCCTTTGGCATTCCGCCAAAGATTTGCCATCACCCATTACTTCAACCCCGTGCGTTACATGCGCCTTTTGGAGCTTGTCCGTGGCGCCGATACCCGCGCTGATGTGATGGAGCGCCTATCGCAGTACAATGACGAAATTCTTGGCAAGGGCGTGGTTCCCTGCAATGACACCCCCGGATTTTTAGGCAATCGCGTTGGGGTCTTTGCACTGCAAGTGGGTATGGACGAGGCCTTCAAACAAGGTCTTTGCATCGAACATGCCGATGCTCTGATGGGCCGTCCCATGGGCATTCCAAAAACTGGAGTATTTGGTCTTTACGATATGATCGGCGTGGACCTTATGTCCGATGTTGTGGACACTTTGGGAGATATCCTCCCAAAAAATGACGTGTTTCACGCAGTTGGACGCTCCAACAACCCAGCGAACACTCTGATAGATTCGATGATCTCAGAAGGCTTCACTGGCTTGAAATCTGGTAAAGGTGGGTTTTATCGTGAGGATCAAGCCGTTGATTTGACCAACGGCGCATTGCGCCCGCGCATCACCGAGCTGCCAGCCCTGGCACAAAAGGCCGCCACTGCGCAGCAAGATGGGCGCGAAACCCTGCCGATGATAATCGACGGCTCCGAACCGCATCATCTGTTTTGTCGCAATTTTCTTGGCCGCGTGCTCGCCTATGCGGCAGCTTTGATACCGGATGTCACTGGCACGCCGCAAGACATTGATGATGCAATGAAGATGGGGTTCAACTGGATCCGCGGCCCGTTTGAAATGATCGATGCTTTGGGCGCTGACGTTGTGATTAAACTGGCCCAAGACGCCGGTTGCGCCATTCCACAAGCCCTGCAAACATCCGCCGAACATGGCCCGTTCTATCAGGTACAAGATGCCACTTTGATGGTGCGCAATTTTGATCAAACCGCATCCGATCTCAAACCTGTGCAGCTGCCCGAAGGCACGGAACGCTTTAGCCTCACGCGCCGCACCTTGACCCCCATCGCCAGCAATCGTGCGGCGAGCCTGTGGAGCCTGCCCGGTGATCTGCGTTTAGTCGAATTTCATTCCAAAGCCAATGCACTCACAGGCGAGAGCATGGCCATCGTGCGCCAAGCGGCTGAAGATCATGGCACCGGCATTTTGATCCATAACGATGCGCAGCACTTCAGCGCGGGGGTCGATTTGAACCGCTTTGCCGACTTCATCGACCGGGAAGCTTGGGAAGAAATGGACGCCTTTCTCAATGATTTCCAACAGGCCGTTGCGACATTAAAATATTGCCCCGTGCCAGTTGTAGGCGCGCCCTCTGGCCTTTCGCTCGGCGGCGGTTTTGAAGTACTCTTGCATTGCGACCGCCTGCTCACCCACGCCAATTCCGTGCTGGGATTGGTGGAAAGCGGTGTTGGGGTTGTGCCCGGTGGCGGCGGGGTCAAGACCACCTACCAACGCTGGTTTGAGGCGACCAGCGATGCAGATGCCGCCGCTTGGGAAAGTTGGATGCAAATCGGTTATGGCAAAACTGGCGAAAGCCCTGAGCAGGCTACGAAATTACGATATTTTCAGCCCGGCCATGACGAGACAGTTATGAACCGAGACAAGCTCATCACCCGCGCCAGTGCTATGATCCGCGAAATGGCACCAGGATACACACCACCAGAGCCGCCGAGACTGACCCTGCCAGGTCAAGCCATCTACACCAAAATGGAGGCCTTTATGGCCGATGGCGTGGCAAAGGGCTGGTTCAAACCGCACAACAAAACCACGGCGATGGAAATCGCAACCATCGTCGTAAATACCGCCTCCGATGCACAGTTGCAGGTCACAGAGCAAGATATGTTCGACCGTGAACGCGCAGCCTTTCTTCGGCTCGCCAAAACCTCCGAGACCAAGGGCTGGATCAAGGCCATGCTCAGCGGCAATGCGATCGAATAAAAGCTATCGCTGTGGTGGAAGTTGGATGTCGAAGGCCGCGCGAATGCGAGCATCGGCCTCTGCCGACAAATAGTGAGGGTGCCACTGTAAAAGCGTGCGCGCCTTAGCTATGGCCCGGATCTGCGCATCCATGCTGCCGCGTTCGCGCCAAGTAATTGGCGCCTCTCGATCGGCGGTCTCGGGGTAGAAATAGTCTCGCTCCATCGCGGCCATCGTTTGAGGATGGCCCAGGAAATGCCCGTCTCCGTGGACTGCTTCCACAATCACCTCAAAGCCGAGGTTTTCTTCGGTCACCTCAACACCGCGCAGCATGCGATAAATATTGCCCAGCATATCATTGTCGAGAACAAATCCCTGGAAAGAAGCCCCAAGCAAAGCAGCTGTCATGCCGGCGCTTTCGTAGATCATATTCGCACCCGATAGGGCAGCGGCGAGGGCCGTCACCCCTTTCTCTGCACCGTATTGTGCGTCAATCGCCTTGGAATCGGTCATAGAGCTGGCCACACCACTGACCAGGCCCAACCAATTTGAAAGCTGTGCCGATGCGGCATTCATGAGGGCAATTTCACCGCCACCCCCCGAGAACGCTCCACTGCGCAGGTCAATCACGAATGGCCAATTGGAAAAAATCATCGGATGGCCGGGCTTCATCACATGCACCATGGCCAGGGCCGCCAATGTTTCCGCCAAAGATTGTGCTAAAAATCCCGCAGGGGTGGCAGGCGCAGTTGCCCCCGATTGTGCTGCGGTGATGCAGCTGACTGTAATATTATGCGCCACACATTCAAAACAAACCTCAACCGCATCCGCCCCAAATCGCAGGGGTGAAATCATCGGGCTGATATGAGCCGCAAGCCACGGTCGCTCTGAAAACGCCCCCTCGCGACCCTCCGCCATATCCATCATCTTAACGATTGGCGCCACATGTTCTGCCAAGGTGAAGGAGGTGGCGACAGGTTTACTGGTGCCCGCGAGCAAAGCGTAGGCTGTATTGAGATCCAAAGCCTCCTCTCCAACCAGATCGGTGGCAACGCAGCAACGGGTGAACCAGCTGACATTGGTCAATTGGTCCTGAAGCCGCGCAAAATCATAGAGGTCTTGAAGCGTCGAGGCGCGATAATCGCCACTGTCCAAATCCAAAGTTTGCACCGCTGCGCCGCCGGTGCCAAAATGCACCCGATCCCCGCCCACTTCAATGCTGCGCGCAGGATCCCGGCCGTGCAGGATGATGGTCTTTGGAGCGGCGGCAATAGCCTGCGCTATCAAGCTGCGGGGTATATGGATCCGTCCCGCTTCAAACCGCGCCCCTTGATGAACAAAAAGATCATGCAAACGGTCCGGCACCTCGCCAACCCCAAGCTCTTCGAGCAAGCGCAGGGCGATGTCGTAGATCTGCTCCATATCAGAAATACTCAAAGGCTTGTATTGCCCTCCAAACCCGCCGGGGGGTGCGGGATTTATCGGCAAGGCTTGACTGCGCCTCTTATGTCGCCCTGCTCTGCCACCTGTTGACCGCGCCATAATTCTCCTTTCGATTAAGTCTATTCGCACCGTCTCGCGCACTCAGTCTTCGGTCAAGGAAAATGACGACTGTGGCTGGTGTTGTTTCTTTCCGGCCATATGTCAAAGACGTTTGGATTGCGTAGCCACCCCGCCAGACAAGCATCACCCTATGGCCTTCTGCAAAGCCTGTGCTTTCCAGCTCATAAATTGAAGAAAAATATTTTCAAGATCCCTTCCGCTTTGGCAAGAAACCAGAATAGAGTGCCGAACAGGAGGTGGAAGATGAAATCTCAAGCACGCGTTGTGGTTATTGGCGGCGGAATCGCTGGCTGCTCAACCTTATACCATTTGACCCAAGAAGGTTGGAGCGATGTGGTCCTCGTGGAGCGCGATGAATTGACCTCAGGCACCACCTGGCATTCTGCGGCACAGGTCACCAATTTCGGCATGTCGCAGGTGATGATTGGTCTCAAAAGCCATTCGATCAAACTCTATAAAGAGCTGGCCGCCGATAGCGACTATCCGGTCGGCTATAACTATGGAGATGGAGGCATCCGGCTCGCAAATACCCAAGCTCACATGGACGGATACGCTCATTTCACCAGCTTGGCCAAGGGCATGGGCGTGGAGTTCGAAGTGCTAGATGCACAGGAATGCGCCCGGCGGCACCCGTTGATTTCGACCGAAAATCTAATGGGTGGCCTCTGGGACCCAACCGATGGACATATCGATCCGGCTCAGCTCTGCCAAGCCTTGGCGCGCCGAGCCCGCGCCGTCGGAGCTGAGGTCTACCGGTTCACCTCTGTCACGGACCTTACGCAGCATGCCGATGACAGCTGGACAGTACATACGGACAAGGGTGATATTCGCGCTGAAATCGTCGTCAACGCCTGTGGATACCGGGTCAATGAGGTTGGCGCGATGATGGGGGTGGAGCATCCTGTTGCCAGCATGGAGCATCAGTATTTCATCACCGAAGACATGCCCGGCGTTATGGAAGCTGGACATCGGATCCCGCTGCTGCGCTGCCCCATTTCAGACTACTATTCACGCCAAGAAAAGAACGGCCTTTTGGTCGGGTTTTATGAACAAGATTGCAAGACCTGGGGCATGGATGGGATTGATCCCAAATTCAGCAATGATCTTTGCCCAGATGATTTAGACCGGGTTATGGATGTGTTGGAAGGGGCAATTGCTCGCATGCCGGCCCTTGCAGAAGTCGGCATCAAACAGGTCGTCAACGGACCAATCACCTACACGATCGACGGCACCCCCTTGGTTGGGCCGATTCCCGGCAAGCTCAACGCCTTTTGCATTATCGGTCTACGGGCCGGACTTGGGGAGGGCGGCGGGCATGGGTGGCTCTTGGCACAGCAAATTGTTCATGGGGAGGCCTGTTACGACACATGGGCCTTAGATCCACGGCGCTTCACAGGCCATGCCACCCAAGAGTTGACATCTCTTTATGCCATTCAAGATTATCAGAACGAATTTCGATTTCATCTGCCCCATGAGCACCGCCAGGCAGGGCGCCCAGCCAAAACGACGCCGCTGACCCCGATCTTAGAGCAGGCCGGCGCGCATTTCACTGTGGTCAACGGCTGGGAGCGCTCTGACTATTTCAAACCCACCCCAGAGTTTGTGGAAGACTATGGCTATCGGTTCACGCAGGTGCATGAGGTGGTTGCCACGGAGGTGGCGCGGGTGCAAAATCATGTGGGGCTCGCGGAGGTGAACGGGTTTAATCGGATTGAGATCACCGGCTCTGGCGCGCGCGATTGGCTCGATTATATGATCTGTTCTCGTGTACCGCGCAAAATTGGAAAAGTTGGGCTTGGGTATCTTCTCAACGAATATGGCAATGTCAAAGCCGAAGCTACGATTGCCAATCTACCCGATGGGCGCATTTGGTATGGTTCCGCCGCAGCCGCCGAATTTCATGATATGGACTGGTTACGCCAATACCTGCCGAAAGATGGCTCTGTAGAGCTGCGCAGTATGACCAATGACCACACGATCTTAGTCTTGGCCGGACCAAAGTCCCGCGCGGTGCTGAGCGCTTGCGCCCGAGGCGATTGGTCAGCCGCAGGTTTTCCTTGGCTTTCGGTCCGCGAAGCCCGCATTGGGCATGCGCCCGCAATTGTCATGTCGGTAAGTTTTTCCGGTGAACTGGCCTATGAAATTCATGTGCCTAATGCCTCACTTTTTGCCGCTTATTCGGCGCTGATGCAGGCTGGCGCTGCCTATGATATCGGACATTTCGGCGCGCGCGCTGTAGACAGCATGCGCATGGAAAAAGGCTATCTACATTGGAAATCAGATTTGATCACTGAGTTTGATCCATATGAAATTGGGCTCGACCGCTTTGTGTGCCAGGACAAAAATTTTCTTGGAAAATCGGGACTTGTGGCCCGAAGCGGCAAAAGGCGGCGCCAATTGCGGATGCTGGAGATTGATGCAACACATGCCAGCCCACAAGCCAGCGACAGCCTTTATGCCGGCGGGGAACTCGTCGGCTCGGTGACCTCTGCCGAGTGGGGACACCGCACGAGCAAGAATATCGCGTATGCCTTTTTGCAGCCCGACATCATTGAGGGCCTCACCGTTGATATTATCGGCACACCCTATACGGCCAGGGTTCTGAACGGACCAGTTTATGACCCGGACAACAGTCGGGTCAAAACCTAGAGCTTAAAAAGAAAACGGGCCCTATGGGCCCGTTTTGGATGCTTTCAAACTTTGCCTTTCCAAGGCACCAGCCAGCCTTCGAGCTTGCGGATCCCAATGTCGATGGCAAAACCAATCACACCAATAAGAATAATCCCCACAATCACGATGTCTGTCAGCTGAAACTTAGCCGCAACCATGATCATCATGCCTAGACCTTTTTCCGCCGCGACCAATTCAGCCGCCACAACCGTACCCCAACAGACGCCCATAGCCACCCGTGCTCCGGTAAAGATCTCAGGCAGTGAGTTTGGTATGATCACCTTACGCAAAATTTGCGTTTTACTGGCACCCAAGGAATAAGCCGCATGCACTTTGGCAATGGCCACACCCGACACGCCCGAACGCGCAGCAATCGCCATGATCCATAGCGCTGCAAGAAAGAGCAAGATCACTTTGGACGTCTCACCAATGCCGAACCAAATAATCATCAAGGGGATCAA
>JAKMFM010000090.1 GCA_022425445.1 Planktomarina sp. | reverse complement strand
CTCCTTATTCAGCTGCTAGTTTCTGGCTCACATCCTGCAACGCGGCCCAAACCGCAGCGGGGGTGGCTGGCATTGAAAGATTGTTATTGCCAATGGCATCCGTGATGGCGTTGATCACCGCTGGCGGGGAGCCAATTGCACCGGCCTCCCCACAGCCCTTCATCCCAAGCGGGTTTCCAGGACAGGTGGTCGAGGCGTGATGCACCGAATAATTTGGCAAATCATCTGCGCGCGGCATGGCATAGTCCATATAGCTGGCCGACAACTGTTGACCCGCCGCGTCATAGACCACATTTTCAAGCATCGCCTGGCCGATGCCCTGCGCTATGCCGCCATGCACCTGGCCTTCAACAATCATAGGGTTGATGATGGTGCCAAAGTCATCGGAAGCCACAAATTGCACCACCTCCGTCACCCCGGTTTCTGGATCCACTTCAACCTCACAGATGTAACAACCCGCTGGGAATGTGAAGTTTGTCGGGTCATAAAAAGCGCTTTCCTTCAAACCCGGCTCCATACCTTCAGGAATATTGTGGGCCGTATAGGCAGCAAGACCAACCTCATGCCACAGCATCTGTTTGTCGGTGCCAGCCACTTTGACGGCCCCACCTTCAATCACAATATCATCCTCACCTGCCTCAAGCACATGGGCTGCGATTTTCTTGACCTTGGCTTCGACTTTATCCATCGCTTTGACAATGGCGGACATGCCAACAGCGCCGGAACGGGAGCCATAGGTTCCCATGCCAAATTGCACCTTATCTGTGTCGCCATGGACGATTTGGATATTTTCTGTAGGCAAATCAAATCGTTCCGCCACAATCTGCGCGAATGTGGTTTCATGCCCCTGCCCATGGCTGTGCGAGCCAGTGAGGATCTCAATGGTGCCCACGGGATTGACCCGAACCTCAGCACTTTCCCAAAGACCGACCCCCGCTCCGAGGCTTCCCACCGCTGCCGAAGGCGCGATGCCGCAGGCTTCAATATAGTTGGAATAGCCCATTCCTCGCAGCTTACCACGACTGGCCGCTTCGGCTTTTCGGCCAGCAAAACCCGCCACATCCGCCGCGGCTTGGGCCTGCTTCAGGTTGGTGTCAAAATCGCCGCTGTCATACGCCATGATCACTGGCGTCTGATGCGGGAAGCTGCGCACAAAGTTCTTTGCCCGAAGCTCCGCAGGGTCCATGCCCATTTCACGCGCCGCCGTTTCCATCAGACGTTCGACCACATAACAGGCCTCTGGGCGCCCTGCACCGCGGTAGGCATCCACCGGCACCGTATTGGTGTAAACCGCCTGAACATCGCAATAGATATTTGCAATATCATACTGGCCCGACAGCAAGGTCGCATAGAGATACGTCGGCACGGCCGAGCTAAACAGAGACATATAAGCGCCAAAATTAGCCTTGGTGTTAACCTTCAACCCCACAATCTTGCCGTCCTTGTCAAAACCGATTTTAGCGGTTGAAACGTGATCACGGCCATGCGCATCGGTCAGGAAAGCCTCCGTGCGATCTGATGTCCATTTTACCGAACGGCCCGATTTCATCGAGGCCCACAGGCAGGCAATTTCTTCTGGATAAATGTAGATCTTGGATCCAAAACCGCCGCCAACGTCCGGTGCAATCACCCGCAATTTATGCTCAGGCGCAACATTATAGAACGCCGAGAGCACCAAACGGGCCACATGCGGGTTTTGACTGGTGGTATAGAGCGTGTAATGATCCTCCGCCTCGTTAAAGGTGGCAATCGCAGACCGCGGCTCCATTGGATTGGGCGCCAAACGATTGTTGGTGATCGCCATCTCCGTGATATGCGCCGCAGAAGCCAGAGCCGCGTCAGTTGGCGCCAAATCGCCGATTTCCCAATCAAAGATCAAATTACCAGGAGCATTGTCATGTATTTGCGGTGCGCCGGGGGCCAGAGCCTCAACAGCACCCACCACAACGGGCAGCTCCTCATAGGTCACAACCACCGCTTCCGCAGCCAATTTTGCCTGAGCTTTGGTATCCGCCACAACAATCGCAACGGCGTCGCCGACGTAGCGCGCTTTTTCGGTGGCCAAAGCAGACCAAGCGCCCATGTTCATTGGGGTGCCATCTTTGGAGGTGATACCCCAGCCGCAGATAATGTTGCCAATGCCATCGGCGACCAATTCCGGGCCCGTCAATACGGTTTCAACCCCTTCCATAGCTAGAGCCGCGGAGGCATCCAGCGACACTATCCGCGCATGCGCATGTGGGCTACGAACAAAGGCGGCATAGGCCTGGTTGGACTCGATAATATCGTCGGTATAACGGCCTTTGCCGGTGATGAATCTTTTGTCTTCTTTACGCAAAACGCGTGCGCCAATTCCTTCTGACATATTCCGTCCCCCTATGCTGACGTCATCTTGGACGCACCGTCCGCGATGGATTTCACAATGTTATGATAGCCCGTGCAGCGGCAAATATTACCTTCAAGCTCATGACGGATATTGTCCTCAGTCAATGTTTTGCCCTCTGCCTGATAGCGTGCCACCATATCGGTTGCGGTCATAATCATGCCCGGGGTGCAAAACCCGCATTGCAGACCATGGTTTTCTTTGAAGGCCACTTGCATCGGATGCAGATCATCTTTCGATTTTGCCAGACCTTCCACGGTCGTGACCGACGCACCTTCGGCGCTGGCCGCAAGCATGGTGCAAGATTTCATCGCTTTGCCATCCACATGCACAACACAAGCGCCACATTGGCTGGTGTCACAGCCTACATGCGTGCCAGTCAGTCGCAAATGATCCCGGATATATTCGACCAGCAGCGTATTGCCGGCGACATCTCGAGACACCGATTTGCCGTTCACAGTCATTGCAATTTTCATTCATTTTCTCCCAATTCGTAGTCTTTTTTTGTAGCATTTTTATCTTCCAAAAGCCTTGGGCCCATCTGCCACTCAAAGTCGCAGCAACCTAACACAAGCGCTCGGCTTTACACGAAAGGCAGGCCGTAACCGTCAAGGGCAGCGCTTTTCATATGAAAAACAATGAAGTACGCGCGGTAGCGTCAAGGTCTTAACAATGAGCTTATTGCATTCCTTTCAATATGCAAGGCAGGACTTTCCCAAACCGCAGCTGTCACTGCTCACCGACACTAGCAGACAGCGACTTGGCTGACCGCTTCCTGCGTAGGCGATCTGTCAGAGTGACAACGAAAGGCGCGCCTCACTTACAGTGAAATTTCGCGCAAGAATTTTGGAATTTGTTTTTTGACTTTAAAAAATCCTGCGGTCGCATAAGGCCAGATCATCGCGTCCCAATCGCGGCGCCATTCAGCCAAAGAAATGCCAGCCGCATCAAGCTCTGGTTTGGCTCGCATAAGCCAGTCGCGCAGCGGACCAACAGGCACATAGGGCGTGACAATTTGTTCTGCGCCCGATTGCAGCGCCCATTGCGCGAGGTCTGATGGTGCGCCCAGCACCATCGATGACACCGCGAGCCCCGATCTCTGCGCAACATCGGCCAGAGCACCGGCTTCAAATTGCACCACAGGCCGTGCGACTTCACGCGGCGAACGCAGGTGGCTCGCCGCTAAAGTGGCGGCAGTGGTGCAGATCAAGTCTTCGATAGGGAAGTCGTCGATCCGGCAATCTTCCTCCGTCAGCAAAAGCGCAGTTGGCAGATGCCTCTGCGGCGCCAGCGGACTCCGCGGTGCCTTGCTTGCGGGCAAGCCATCAGGCTCAAGCGCCTCAAGCCCGGCGGCATTCTGCGCCAACTCCTGAGAGCGCGGCACAAAACGTTCGTTGGTGAAACGCGCAATATTGTCCACCTGCGCCACATAGGGTTTGCCGCGCGTGTGCAAACCCGCGACCCAACGCCAGCTCAACGTATTGGAGGCAGGATCCCCGTCCAACAAATGACGCAAGAAAAAATCCGCTCCCACACGCCATGGCAATTTGAGCGTGAAGATCCAAATGGAGGCAAACCACATGCGTGCATGGTTGTGCAGATATCCTGTTTCAATCAACTCCAACGCCCAGCTGTCGAAATAGCGCAAACCCGTCTGCCCCGTCTCGGCAGCATGAACCGCATAGCGCAGCCCTGCATCACCCTGCATCTTGGCCAAATCTTGCCACAGCCCAGCCGCATAGCTGTCCCACACCTCTGGCCGTTGTTCCAACCACCCCTTGAAATAACTGCGCCAAATCACCTCATCAATGAATTTGGCAGAGGCTTCAGCCCCCTGCGATTTTATCGCCGTGGCAATAACCTCTTGCTCGGTCAAGAGCCGGCGCCGGATGTAGGGAGACAGCATCGATACATCCCGATGCGCGCCCGCTCCGTGATCAAAATTGCGCCCTTGAGCATAATCGCGGCCCATGTTTGGGGCAAACCGTTCAAGCCTCGCTTGCCCCTCCGCGCGGGTTGCTGTCATCTGTTGTGTCATCGCAAACTCCTGTGATGTCTTTGAGCTATGGCAGCAAATTCATAAAGCAATGCGCTCTGAGCCGACCGATAGACGAAAAACCGCAACGCGGCGTTGCAGAGCGGTCAAATCAACCTAGGTCGGTGATGTGAGAGGGTATCTAGCCAAGCAAAACAGAATTGAGGACAAAGTGGCAGCATTGCGGATCATCTTGGGAGATCAATTAAGCCCAAAAATCTCGAGTTTGCGTGATGCCGATAAAGACCGTGACACCATCTTGATCTGTGAAGTTCAGCAAGAGGCCCTTTATGTCAAACACCACAAAAAAAAGCTGGTCTTCATTTTCTCCGCGATGAGACATTTCGCAAAAGAGCTGCAGGACGCCAATTACCGTATGATCTACAACAGGCTCGATGATGCCACGCCGTTATCGTGTTTTTCCGATGCGGTAACCCGCGCTGTAAAAATGGCCGATTTTGACAAAATCGTAATTACAGAGCCCAGCGAATATCGCGTTTTGGAGGAGATCAAGCTTTGGCCTGATCTGCTCAAATTGCCGGTCGATATTCGCCCTGACACGCGGTTTCTCGCCAGCCATAGCGATTTTCAAAGTTGGAGCGCGGGGCGGAAATCCTTGCGGATGGAATACTTCTATCGCGAGATGCGCAAACGATACACGATCTTAATGGAAGGTGATCAGCCCATTGGGGGGCAGTGGAATTTTGACAGCGACAACCGCAAAGCACCCGATTCAACCATCGCCATTCCCGACACGTTTCGCAGTGCACCCGATGACATCACCCAAGAGGTCTGCGCAATGGTCGAACGGCTTTTCCCCGACCACATGGGCGCTGCCGCCCCCTTCCATTTCGCAGTGACCGCTGAGGACGCGCGCGCGGCATTGCAGCAATTTGTTGAGGAACGGTTGACCTACTTTGGTGATTACCAAGACGCCATGCTGCAAGATGAAGCCTGGATGTTCCATGCCCATATCGGGCTTTATCTCAATACCGGTTTGCTGCTGCCGCTTGAGTGCATTGCCGTAGCCGAGCAAGCCTATCATCGCAACCAAGCCCCCCTGAACGCTGTGGAGGGCTTTATTCGGCAAATATTAGGGTGGCGCGAATTTGTGCGTGGGCTTTATTGGCAAAATATGCCCGGCTATGAAACGCTGAACTTTTTTGATGCCCAGCGCGATTTACCTGACTTTTACTGGACCGCTGACACGAAAATGAACTGTCTGCGCCAATCGGTGCAAGAGACGATTGATCACGCCTATGCGCATCACATCCAACGGCTGATGGTTCTGGGCAATTTTGCGCTCTTAGCCGGTATCTTGCCTGCGCAGGTGAATGACTGGTTTTTAAGCGTTTATGCCGATGCTTTTGAATGGGTCGAACTGCCGAATGTGTCGGGCATGGCGCTATATGCCGATGGTGGCCAATTGGCCAGCAAACCCTATGCCTCGGGCGGTGGCTACATCAACAAGATGTCCAACTATTGCAAAGGCTGCAGCTATAGCGTTACGGCCAAAAACGGTCCAAAGGCCTGCCCATTCAATTATCTTTATTGGGATTTTCTTGATCGGAACCGCTCCAAGCTGCGCGCCAATCCACGGGTCGGTATGATGTACCGCGTTTATGATCGCATGGATGCAGACAAACAGCAGGCGATCCGATCCGATGCGGAACAATTTTTTAAAGATCTCGCAACAAAACACCGGACCCCATGACGTTTTTCAACAACCACGCTTTTCAAACCCAAATTCCAACCGCCCCTCTATGGCTTGGCCTCGCGGGTGTTCTGCCCTTTGTTTGGGGGAGCATAAGCGCTTGGCGTCCAGATATTGTCCAGCCGGTCACTGATTGGCTCGGCTCCGGTTTTGTCGGACGCAACCTGCAGCTGATCTATGGTGCAGTGATCTTATCGTTTATGTCCGGAGTACTTTGGGGTTTCGCCTGCAAAGCACCCAGCAATAGAGCGCCCTTATATTTTGGCCTGTCGGTCCTTCCGGCACTCTGGGCTGCTTTTCTGCTGGCCAGTGCGGCACCCATGCAGTTTGCTGCGCTTATTGGTGGGTTCATCGCACTCTTTGGCCTTGATGTCATGTTTTTCCGCTGTGGCTTGACGCCAGGTTGGTGGCTAAAATTGCGTGCGCTGTTGACGACTTTAGTTTTGGTGTGTCTGAGCTTCGCCGCGTAACGCAGCGCGGCCGGTGTTTACTTTTCAGTCAATTCCCACGACTACCGTAGAAACACATTTAAGTCTGGATAGGCATGCGGATCTCAACGCCCGAATTTATCGCCCTGATGGCCATGCTGGTCGCCACCGTTGCCATCTCAATCGATGCAATGTTGCCAGCACTGCCCAATATCGCCGCACAGCTAACCCCCGAGCGCCCCAACAACGCGCAGTTGATCCTATCGACCTTCATCGTTGGCATGTCTATTGGTACGTTGATCGCGGGCCCGCTTTCGGACAGTTTTGGGCGCAAAACCTTAATTTATTGGGGCGCAGGCATTTATATTTCGGCCTCCATCATCTGCATTCTCGCCAGCAACCTTGAGACCATGATTGCCGCCCGCCTGTGCCAAGGCTTTGGTGCCGCCGCCCCACGCGTTGTCTCCCAAGCTATGATCCGCGATCTATATTCCGGGCGCCAGATGGCAAGAATTTCCTCTTTTGTCATGATCATTTTCTCAATTGTACCCGCTCTGGCCCCTTTGCTTGGGGCAGGATTAATCTCAATTTTCGCTTGGCAATCGATCTTTGTGATTTTCGTTATATTTTCAGCTCTCAGCACCACTTGGACCGGATTGCGCATTCAAGAACCCTTAGCACCAGAGCGGCGCATCCCCTTCCGAAGAGAGGCGTTTCAAAGAGCCTTGGTCGAGATATTTTCCCTCGGTATGGTCCGCATGTCGATGCTGACCATGGTGTTTGCCTATGCGATGCTGTTTTTGAGCATCCTCATGGTGCAACAGATCTTCGATCAATTCTATAACCGCGCCGACAGTTTTCCCCGATGGTTTGCCTTGGGGGCTGGGCTGTCCGCCTCGGCCAGTTTTCTCAACTCCATGATCGTCATGCGCCTCGGAATGCGCAGCCTGATCAGTGCGGCCCTACGCATACAGATTGTCTGGAGCCTCGGGATGCTGCTTTTATACGCGCAAGGGCTGATGGCCGGTGATCTTGGCTTTGCGCTTTTCATCTTTTGGATTTTCGGACTGTTTTTTCAAGCCGGAATGACCTTGGGCAACCTCACTGCTTTGGCTATGGAGCCACTCGGGCATATCGCCGGCACAGCCGCCAGCGTCACCAGCGCGGTTGCGACCTTGGGCTCCATCCTATTGGCCTCGGTCGCCGGGCAATTTTTTGACGGGACACCGCTCATATTGATTGTCGCCATCTTTGCATTGTCTATCTGTGGATCCCTCAGCGCTCTTCGCCTGAAAAAATTTGAACGCAGGGCAGCGGTGTAAGATGCAATCACCACAGCGGGCAAGCCGCCGGCGCCGAAGGGCTGCGACTTGACAAGGGCGCCTATTTTCACTCCAAATTAATCGAAGACGGCGCGGATTTTCAGAACTGAAAGCGGGTCTTGGCAACACCGTAATAAGGACAAGTCATGAATAACACAGCAGAAACGATAGGATTTATAGGCGTTGGCCTTATGGGACACGGTATTGCAAAGAACCTCCTGGCGGCAGGTTACCCAGTCTATGCTCTGGCCCATCGCAATCGCGCGCCCGTGGAAGATCTTTTGTCCAAAGGCGCAAAGGAGGTCAAAACTTTGGCCGATATGGCGCGCAACACAACTGTCATCCACATTTGCGCGCCCGGCTCACAAGAGGTGGAAGCGGTCGTGGCCGCGCTCTTGCCCGATCTGCGACCAGACACAGTGATCATTGACTGCTCAACCTCAGACCCCAATTCCACAACGCGTCTGGCCGCGCGCCTGGCGGAACATGGCTGCCATATGGCCGATGCACCTCTGGGCGGCACACCCGTTCAGGCCGAGTCGGGTCAATTGTCGACCATGATCGGCGCGACGGACGCCATCTTTGCCCGAATTCAACCGGTGGTCGCAACTTGGGCGAAGTCCATTGTGCACATGGGGGACAATGGCGCAGGCCATAAAATGAAACTGCTTAACAATTTTTTATCGCTCGGATACGCCGCCATGTATTCTGAGGCCCTGGCTCTGGCCGAAAAAGTCGGCATCACCACAGCGCAATTCGACTCCGTAATTCGTGGCAGCCGAATGGATTGCGGATTTTACCAAACCTTCATGGGCTACGCTGTGGAGGGCAATCGCGAGGCGCATAAATTCACGCTGAAAAACGCTTTGAAAGATACAAGTTATCTTGCCAACATGGCCGACGGGGTCAATTTGGCAAATCCCATTGGTGGGGCGGTGAAAAATAGTTTTGCCTTGGCATTCGCAGCAGGTGGTG
>JAKMFM010000064.1 GCA_022425445.1 Planktomarina sp. | reverse complement strand
ACAGCAGCATATCCCCCAACTGCCGCCCGGAATGGGCTTGCGGTTGGGCAAGGGTGGTGAGGGGCGGGTTCGTATGCCGACCCATCCAAACGCCATCATAACCAATGACAGAAACATCTTCGCCCGGAATCAGCCCTTTGTTGCGAATAGCAGATAAGGCGCCGATGGCCTGTACATCATTGACGCAAAGCAAAGCTGACGGCGGTGATATATCATTCAGCAAGTCCAGTGCCGCACGCTCCCCGCCTTCGTCTGTCAATTCGGTCACAGAAACAAGATCAGGATCAAACGCAATCTCGTTGGCGATGAGGCCATCCTTGTATCCGTCGGCGCGGTCCTGTGCGAAATTCAAATAACTGGGCGCGCCAATGAACCCAATGCGTTGGTGCCCAAGACTGGCCAGATGATCAACTGCATCTGCGAAGGCCTGACGACCATCGACATCATACCACGCATAGCCTTCGGCATCGCGGGATCGTCCGTGCACAATGAATGGGAACCCAGATTTCTTTAGGAATTCAATGCGGCTGTCAGATTTGGAGGGGCGCGACATGACGACCCCAGATACTTTGCCCGACGCGACTAACTTGCGCAACGTTTCAAGTTCGTCTTCTGCGGCTTGTGGCTGAACCACCATCAGATCCCAAGCGCGCATTGCCAGAGCATCCCCCAAACCTTGCAAAAGCTGCGAGACAAATGGGGTGGAAATCGCGCTATGACTGGTTGGCATCAGGTACGCCACTGCCTCGGCCCGGCCCGTGGCCAAACGACGTGCCGTATTATTGGGCCGATAGCCCAGCGCATCGGCCATCTTTTGCACTTTTTTCCGGGTGGCCATCGAAATATCAGGATAATTGTTCATAGCGCGGGAAACCGTGCCTTCGGCCAAGCCAAGGTGTTTTGCCAAATCTTTTAAACTAACACGCGCCATGTTGTCCCCCGTCAAAAAATATGCTATTCCGAAACCGCTTTCGGTTGCAAGCCGAATTTTCTAGATGCGAAAGTAAGTTGACTATGAAACGTTCCCAAATAAATGATATAATTAAACAATCTGATGAATTTATTCGTTCATTTGGGTTTCAGCTTCCTCAATTTGCCTATTGGTCGCCTAGCGAATTTCGAGACCGGAAGGGCCAGATTGATGGAATCGTAGATGCGGGCTTGGGATGGGATATCACAGATTACGGCAAAGGCGATTTTGACAATTTAGGGTTGTTCCTTTTTACTACAAGGAACGGATCACAGGCCGATTTAGCCGCGGGTGGAGGCATGTGCTATGCTGAAAAGATCATGATCTCACGTCATGACCAAATTTCCCCGATGCACCGGCACGTATTGAAGACCGAAGATATCATCAACCGCGGCGGTGCCACCCTCGCAATCGAAATGTTCGAAAGCGATTTCGAAGGCAATATTGATTTCAACGCGAACGTTAATGTCGCGTGTGACGGCGTGATGAAGTCATTTGCCTCAGGGGATGTTTTGAAACTACTCCCAGGTGAAAGCGTTACACTGCGCCCCGGTAATTGGCACAAATTCTGGGGTGAAGGCGGGGACGTTTTGATCGGCGAGGTGTCGGGCGTGAACGACGACAACACCGACAATATTTTTGCACAACCCGTCGGTCGGTTCGCCAAGATCGAGGAAGATGTTGACCCCTTACACTTGCTGGTGTCAGACTATCATAACCATTTTCTTGGATAGTATTTGCCGTTGAGTTTAGCCCGCTGACGCCCAATAAAGACGCATGGGATTGTCCACCAGAAATGTCTGTTGGTGTTTGGCGGTTCTTGCGATTTTGGAAATGTAATAGAACTATTGGTGTTATCTGGTGCGTCTATAGTTATAACTCACGCGCTATATGAGAGAGCTGGAACTTTAGCTCTAGAAGGTGGCGTAAACCACTACCACGTCATCATCAATGAAGTGCCCAATGGGGCTACTGTTGCCAGACAAGTATCATTCCAGTCATTCCAAAAGCACTACCTCGAACCAGGCTATTGAGAAGTAGCCCCTTCAGGCTTGGTGTCCCCCACAAAAAAAGGCCTCAGTGCAGTCGCGCGTGTCATAATATTATTTTTAATATGATGAAGGCCGTGCCATTGTGTGCTTAACGCCATCTTCATGAGGTCCAACATGTCTGACGCTCCGCTCAAAGGCTGGAACCACACGCCTAATGTGCCGCTACAAGTTTCACCGTTCTTCAGTTGGCCGCCCCGCCCAGTGGAAATGGTGAAATGGGTATTCAATTCGTGGTTTTTCGTTACTGAAAAGCTGATCCTCGTTGGGATCGCGTTCATCTCATTTTATTGGTTCCAGCCGCCGTTGGAGGTGACACGCACTCTAGCCATCGGATGGGTTGCAGAAATGTTTATCCGCAACGTGATCTTGATGACACTGGTTGCAGGTGGGCTTCATACGTATTTTTTCACCTTCACAAAACAAGGGCAAGCGTTGAAATTTGATGCGCGCCCGCTCATGAAAAATGGGCGGCAGTTCACATTAGGCGGGCAAATACGCGACAATATATTTTGGACAATTACCAGCGGTGTCACCGTCTGGACGGCCTATGAGGTGCTGATGTTCTGGGCTATGGCCAACGGTTATGCCCCCATGCTGACATGGGCCGCACATCCGGTTTGGTTCGTCGTAGTGTTTCTCTTGATCCCGGTCTGGGAGAGCTTTTATTTTTACTGGATTCACCGCGCGCTCCACATCCCTTTTCTGTATAAACATGTCCATGCGCTGCACCATCGCAATATTAACGTAGGGCCATGGTCGGGTTTGTCGATGCACCCTGTCGAACACCTGATCTTTCTTGGATCTGTTTTGGTCCACTTTGTTGTCGCAGCGCACCCCGTCCATATTCTGTTTCATTTGCAATACTATGCGTTGACCGCCGCGACGACCCACACCGGGTTTGAAGGCATGGTGATCAAGGATAAGAACCGATTAAAGCTGGGCACCTTCCACCATCAAATGCATCATCGCTATTTCGAATGTAACTACGGATCGCTCGAATTGCCGTGGGACAAGTGGTTTGGCTCATTCCATGATGGCACGGTTGAATCTGACGCCAAAATTCGCGAACGGCGCAAAAAATTTACGAATGATGCCAGATGATGCGGACGGCATGACGGTCAAGGATCTGATGGAATGGCAGGTTTGGACCCCGACAGGCCCATCACATTGCTTACATAATGGGTTGAGACTGCAACCTCCAATGCCTCAAACTTTCTTAGCCAGACATAATCGCATCTGAAGGCGTCGAAGACATGGCCAACGCATGGCAATAAATTTGCTGCATTGGCTGAGCCAACGACCAATCTGTGCGTTGCCAGCAGCTACCTCTTGGGTGAAAGGATTCGTCGCCAGTGGCATCAGATAATCGCCTTTTCGATGATCTTGCGACCTGCGGGAATGCGATCAAAATGGAATTGCGTCATGTCGAGCGTTTGGTATTTGCCATGCACCATAATCTCGGCGGTTCCGCGGCCCATGGCAGGGGATTGTTGCAGCCCATGACCGGAGAAACCGTTGAGGAAGAAGAAGTTTTCAACTTCCATATGTGGCCCCAAAATCGCATTATGATCGAAGGTGTTATAGGCGTAGTGCCCCGCCCATTCGGATTGCACTTTGATCGCTTCGAACTGAGGAATGCGTGTGGCAAGGATTGGCCAGACGTGTTTTTCCCAGATGCTGTGATCCATTATGAAATCATCTGGATCGACGGCGGGATCGATGTCTGAATGGCCACCGCATTGATATGTACCGCCACCGTTTTCACGCACGTGGACACCTGAAGGGTCGATCGTAAGTGGCAAATCTCGGTCTAACGGTTGTTCGGCGGAGAAAATCCACGAAAAGCGTTTGCGCGGCTCAACCGGCACTTCGATGCCGGCCATGCGCGCAGTAATGTCAGCTCGAGGGCCAGATGCGTTCAGGACTTGGCCGCAGGTGATGACCTCACCGGATTTTAACGTGACGCTTTCGACGCGGCTGCCACTTGCGTTTTTGTTCACCGCAACGACTTCGTTTTCGATATATTCGACGCCGCGTTCACGGGCGGATTTGCGCCACCAGTCAAAGACAGCCGTGGCGTCCCAAAACCCTTCGTCGACCAGATTGATAGACCCCAAAACGATGTCGTCGACATTGTAGAATGGATAGGCCATTTTGATCTGATCGGGGGTCATCAGTTGCGTCGCGGCACCTGCATCCAGCTGCACCTTCTGGCTTTCGCGCAACACATCAGCGAAGCCTTCGTTATCCGCCAAATACATGTAGCCAAATGATCGGATCGACAGGTCAGGCACACGGTCGTCGTTGCCCATATAGCGGGGTAGGTTTTTCACGAAGTCAGCGGCAAATTGGCTTATCCGCACGTTCAAGTCGCCTGAAAACTGTTGCCGCATGCAAGAGTTGGTGTGCATCGTTGACGTGTTTTCGTAAGTTAAATCGCGATCGACGACCAAGACCTTGCCGTCAAAATTTTTGTCATCGGACAAGAACCAAGCGGCGGATGCGCCCATCATCGCCCCGCCGATGATAACCACGTCATAAGATGTGTTTTTGGGAGTTTGGGTGTTCATAGTGAATCTCCTCGTGCCACGGCCGCTTGTACCTCTGCTATGTCTGCTGCCGATAGGTTGTAATTTTTAGAGGCTGTCTCGGCTGAGATGTACCCGCGCGCCAAATCACGTTTGACCAACTCAACGGATCGCTCGGCAGGGTCGCCGTAGCCAGCGCCACCGGGAAAGGCCATGACGACGCGGCGCCCGTGTGCAACGAACTGTTTGCCTTTGCCGTTCATTGCTGAGCCGTCGTCTTGGGAAATCGTGGTTGGTGCGCCTGCACCGCCACCGCGTCTGCCGCGGGCAGGATGTTCAACGCGGTCAAACATCGCTTGGATGTCAAACTCATGCCCTTCCTGCGCGCCAACTTCCATGTATTGTCCGAGGCCTCCACGTGTCTTGCCAACGCCGCCGGAATCAGGCCGCAATTCTTTGCGCCAGATAATGACGGGGCCTGCGTGTTCGGTGGCCTCGATCGGCATCGTCATCACGCCGGATGGAAAGGCGGTTGCGTTTAAACCATCATGGTCGGGCCGCGCCCCTGATCCGCCTGAATTAAAGGTCAAAACCTCTGAGCGGCGCGCATCTTCCGGGGCTGGCGCATCCGTGCGAGGGCGCAGGGAAACCTGGAAATTGCAAAGGCAGCCTGCGCCCTCCGCTGGCACCAAACCAGGTACGATCTTGTCGAAGGCATCATAAACCGCATCCGGCACAAAATGCCCGACGATATGGCGTAACGCGACTGGCGCAGGATGCAGCGCGTTCACGATTGAGTTCTCAGGAGCATTAATCTCGAACGGCGCGAGCGAGGCCGCATTGTTTGGAATTTCAGGCGCAATGGCGACCTTAAGTGCATAGCAGGCATAGGCCTTCGCGTAGACCAGCGGGCAATTGATCCCCTTTTTGTCGAGGCCGGACGAGCCCGTGAAATCCGAGACAATTCTGTCGCCTTCAACACTCACCTTCACTTTCAGCGTAATGGGGCGATCAAAACCGTCCATTTTCATCTCGCCAGTGGCGGATTGCTGCGGCAAGGCCGCGATCCTCTTAAGGGTTGCGCGGCGGGAATTGACGAGGATGAACTCGGCAATACCGTTCAGATCCGCAAGGGAAAACTCTGCCATCATATCGACAAGCCGACGATGGCCGATCTCGTTACAGGTGGTGAGAGCGTAGATGTCGCCAATCAACTGGTCTGGTTCGCGTACGTTGCCGCGGATAATGCGCGTCAGGGTTTCATCGACCTTGCCTTTGTTCGCAAATTTCATGATCGGAATGTAAAGACCCTCTTCATAGACACTATGCGCGTCCGCCCCGAACCCGCGTCCGCCAATATCCACAATATGCGCGGTGCATGCGAAGAAACCGACCAGAGCGCCGTCATGGAAGGACGGCGTGACCATTGTTATGTCGTGCAGATGCCCTGTGCCTTCCCATGGATCATTGGTGATATAGACATCGCCGTCATGGATATTGTTGCGCCCAATCCTGCGGATGAAATGTGGCACCGCGTCGGCCATCGCATTGACGTGGCCGGGTGTCCCAGTCACCGCCTGTGCCAGCATATTGCCATCCACATCATAGACACCCGCTGAGAGATCACCCGCTTCGCGTACAGAAGTCGAAAATGCCGTGCGCACAAGGGCCTGCGCCTGCTCTTCCACGACCGAGATCAGACGATTCCACATCACCTGATAGGCAACCTTTGAATGCTGTTTGCTCATTGATCCACTCCTTTGATGATGATGTCGATGCAGCCGTCGGGTTGGCGGATGGCGTCTCGGCTGGCTGGAACAATGATCGTGGTTTCATTCTCAACCACAGCCACTGGCCCAACGGCTCTTTCGCCCGTCGACATATCGGAGCGGTTCACAACATCTGCACTCAAAAACTTGCCCGCGGCCCCATCAAACAAATCACGTCCACCCACTATTGTTGCCTGCGCTTTGCCGCTGGTTTCAGCCACGCGTGCAACTTTTTGTGGCGGGGTCGTGGCATTGACCGACCAGACAGTGATTTCGATATCCATACCCGCAACAGGGCGGCCAAAGAGCTTGGTGTAATCCGCAATAAACCGTGCCTCAAACGTCGCCGCATCGGGGTTCATCGCTTGATCTTCGGTCAACGCAATCGGGATCTCCCATCCTTGACCTGTGTAGCGCATGTAGACTTTGAACTCTGACAGGATCGGGCTGACTGCGTCGCAAGTCCGCACGAAACCTGTGGCCTCAGCCTTGAGATCGGAAAGCAAAGACTTGATCCGCGGACCGTCAAAGTCTGACAGTTTCATATAGACGGACCTGTTGGCTTCGAAACTAAACGGCGCACACAAGAATCCGATCGCGGAGCCAACACCTGCACCCAGTGGAACCAGCAGACGCTCAACGCCCAGCTCTTCACACAGACGGCCTGCATGCAGCGGTGCCGCTCCACCAAAGGCGATCATCGTGTATTCGGACAGATCTTCGCCGTTTTCAACGGCGTGAACGCGTGCGGCATTGGCCATATTTTCGTCGACAACTTCTGCAATGCCAAACGCCGCTTCGACTGCGTCCATATCAAGCTTTGTGCCGACATATTCTGCTATCGCGGTGCATGAGGCATCGGGGAGCAGTTTGATCGAGCCACCGGCAAAATTCTCAGGATCAAGCTTGCCCAAAACAAGATCCGCGTCCGTTACAGCAGGGCGCGTACCATGTCGCCCATAGCAGGCAGGGCCCGGTTCGGAGCCTGCGCTTTTGGGACCAACGCGGATCTGTTGCAACGCATCGACATGCGCCAGCGAACCACCACCGGCACCGATTTCCACCATGTCGATCACAGGGATCGAGATCGGCATGCCAGAGCCTTTCTTGAAGCGATACGTACGCGCCACTTCAAAAACACGGCTTGTTTTGGGGGTCTGGTTCTTGATCAAGCAGATTTTGGCGGTCGTACCGCCCATGTCGAAGGACAGCACTTTGTCCAGACCATAGCGCGCCGCAATGTGTGCCGCAAAAACTGCGCCGCCTGCAGGGCCGGATTCGACCAAGCGCACCGGAAAGTCGGCTGCGTTCTGGATTGAAATGACCCCACCACCAGAGTGCATCAAAAAGATGCGGCAGGACACGCCTTCATCGTTTAAACGGTCACCAAGACGACCCAGATAAGAGGCCATCAAGGGTTTGATATAGGCATTCGCGACGACAGTGTTGAAGCGTTCGTACTCCCGCATTTGGGGCGACACTTCGGACGAGATTGACACTGCAACATTGGGTAATTTTTCAGCCAGCACGTCACGCACAAGCTGTTCGTGTGTCGGGTTTAGGTAGGAGTGGATCAGACCGACAGCGACACTCTCAAATCCACCTTCGGCAATCTGATCAACAATCGCTTCAACCTCGGCGCGATCCATATCAACAAGGATTTTACCATTGGCATCCACGCGGCCTGCTACAGTGAACCGCATCTGACGCGGCAACAGTGGGTCGGGCAGGTTTAGGTTCAGATCATATTGCTCAAACCGCGACTCCGTTCGCATCTCGATCACATCGCGGAACCCTTCCGTGGTGATCAGAGCCGTCTTTGCTCCCCGGCGTTCAATCAACGCATTCGTGGCAAGCGTGGTGCCGTGAATGATCTGGTCAATCTGCGCAGGGGTCACACCCGCCTTGGCACACACCTGATGCATCCCGTCAATGATTGCATTTTCAGGAGCAGAATACGTTGTCAGGACCTTTATTGAAAATGGCACGCCATCCTTTTCCAATACAACGTCAGTAAATGTGCCGCCAATATCAACGCCGAGGCGAACGTAAGGTACTGCCATTTTGGGCTCCTACAATAGATTGCCCGAGTAGATGGCCTAAAACGCATCAACAAATCAAATCGATTAAATTTCTCAGGCAGATCAATTTTATTGATCTAAGGAAGTTGTATCGCAGTTTTCGCGATCTGCGCGGCTTTTGCCACATAAAGCGCGGCTCTCGCTGGTGCGTAGCGTGCATAAAAAAATAAAGGTTTGGGCAGCCACTCGGAGTCCACCCTGTGTAACTCGCCTGATGCCAATTCGGAGGCCACAAGCCGTTCAGGCAACAAAGCAACTCCCAGCCCTTCAAGCGCCATCGGCACGCAGGCTGATAAAGCGCTGGAATGAACAATCCTTTCGCTTCGTAGTCCTCGCTCTGTTGCAAGGCCGTGCAAAGCGGCGCATGCCTGTGTGTGTTTTGCGTGGGTCAAAATCGTCAAATCAAATAGCTCGGCTAAGGTCGGCTTTGCGCTCATCTGATTGACCAAGTCCGAATTGACGACCCAACAATAGTTTTCTTGACCCAAGGCATCGTTTGTCAGTGTCTTTGATTTGAACGGTCCGGTTTGAAGCGCAAGATCAAGCTGCCCCTCCGCAAACCTTGCCTCAATTGCTGTTGAAAGATTAACTTCTAGCTGGATCCGCAATTTGGGGTACGCCTCCCGCATCAAGCGGAGGAAGCCTTGCAGCCACGTACAGGCCACAAGCTCTGTCACGCCGAGCCGCAAGGTTTCTTCGATCAAATCCTGACGACCAGCTTCTTCTATGAGAGCTTCTCCAGCCCACAAGACCTCACGGGTTTTGACAAGTAATTTTTCTCCATCCGCAGTCAATCGCACCGAACCCGCATCGCGGATTAGCAAGGTGACGTTGAGAGCAGATTCAAGCGCGGTGATGCGCGCAGAAATATTTGGCTGCGTGGTTCCAAGCGCAAAAGCCGCAGCACGAAACGTGCCAGTATCCACGACGAAGGCAAACGCCTCAAGCTGCTTGAGTGTGATTTGGCTTTTAATCATTTTCGTCACCGCGATAAATTGTATTGATGCTCAGGGTATCTTATCTAATGGTCTGAGCAAGGCCGTTTTGGAGGCTTTAGGTCGTTTGACGACCCAATAAACGAAAGACGGTCCTCAAAGCCAACCTTCGTGCGCTTACGTCGCCCGCGCCTATGCGGCGTTCCTGTTTGGGGCACTGCTCCGCCCAGTCAAATTCTGACCAGCCCCGAGGTGCTGCTGCGAGATGCGATAGCTGCGGCGCTCATAATCGAGCGCATAGACTTAGGCTATACGGGTAATCTGACGCGAATTTTCAGTAAGTTGACAGCACCTACCGCCGCAAATAACAACGCATGATTAGCACCACCTAACTCCGAAAGCAGAGCAAGCATGCTAACCAATTTTGACATAGCGGAACTGACTGAATTTCGTCGTGAACTTCATCGCCACCCTGAGGTGTCTGGAGAAGAGGTGGAGACAGCCAGTAAGATCACCGCTGCGCTGAGACCGATGCTACCAACGCGCATTTTGACTGGATTAGGTGGTCATGGTGTGGCTGCGATTTTTGATAGTGGAAAAGCTGGTCCGACAGTCCTTTTCCGTGCCGAGCTCGACGCGCTGCCAATTGAGGAACTCAATAACATTGCTTGGTCGTCACAAGCCCAAGGAAAAAGCCATGTTTGTGGTCATGATGGCCATATGACAATGTTGCTGGCGCTGGGGCGTTTGATTTCCCGCCAACCCGTCGCAAAAGGGCGCGTCATTCTCATGTTTCAGCCCGCAGAAGAGGACGGCAGCGGTGCAAAAGCTGTAGTCGCCGATCCAGCGTATCAAGAAATCCAAGCTGATTGGGCATTCGCCATTCATATCGAACCCGGACGGCCGTTTGGATACGTGTCGACCTGTGAGGGGCTCATTAACTGCGCCTCTTTAGGACTAAAAATTAAGTTTACAGGCAAAACTGCCCATGCAGCTGACCCTGAAGATGGCGTTTCGCCAGCGCAGGCAATAGCGACGCTGATCCCTGCTCTGGATGCACTTGGGCAGGGGGCATCGCTTGACGAAAATTTCCGACTGCTGACGATTACCCATGTAAAAATTGGCAAACCGACATTTGGCGTGGCGCCCGGTGAGGGAGAGGTGTTCGCTACATTACGGACAACTGGTGACGCCAGCTTGGAAAGTCTTGAGACCAAGGCACGCACACGGGCGATCACGATTGCGAAAGAATTTGGGCTGAGCGTAGATTTTGAAGTATGCGATCATTTCGCAGCTTCAATCAATGATCCAGACGCCTATAAGGTGGCAGCAACGGCCATGAAAGCAATCGGCATTTCCTATGGCGATGCAGGTGTTCCCATGCGCGCATCAGAGGACTTTGGCGTGTTTGGGTGGGACGCTAAAGCTGCAATGTTATGCCTAGGGCCTGGCGAAGACTATGCAGCTCTGCACAATCCGGACTATGATTTTCCCGACGATTTGATCCCTATTGGCTGCGCGATCTTCGAGCGTATAGCCCGCGATTTATTGGGCACCGCTTCGGATCAGTGTTTGAGTTGAAGTAAAGATCATTATCACGTCGCAGACGACACATGTGAATGATTGTATTTGACGACATCGGCGGTGTCGCCCTTGGGTTGCCTTGTCGCCCAGCCGATAAACATCGTCGCGATATTTCACCAAGCCTTTGTCTGCAAGGCCTTCTCTTGCGCGCCTGAATGTAGTGGGCAATCCCCTCATTTCCAATGGGGTCCGCTTGTAGAATTACGCGGCCATTTACCGTTTTATGGCGCGCGTTATGCTGCCGATGCCCTTGGGCCGATCGCAGGTGTAAATCCAGAGCCATTCGGTTGCGTGGTCCCGAGCCTCCCCTCTCGTTTCAAAGATGGTCTGATCCAGCCATGCGTGGTGCAGCCTGCGCGTGTAACGAGGTGGTCCTAGATTTTCGACCAGTTAGCAGCTTTGGGATATGCGCAGGCCAGCTTCAGCGGCTCACTGGCGTAGTCCTGAAAAACGTTCGGCCCATTCATCGCGTTGCTCGTCGGTGATTTTGGCAAAGAGGTTTTCGGGTACGGTGAACGCATCTCCCGCCGCGCAGCGGGTGAGCGCTTGGGTGAGATCTTCGGGCCAGAGCGGATCGGTTTGGCCCATCGCTTGACGCAATATGTGCGCCGCATCCGGGATGAAGGGGGCGGAGAGTTGGCCGTAGAGCGCAATTAGGTTTAGCGATAGGCGGATGATGCCCGCGGCTTCCTCAGGGTCGGTTTTATAAACTGCCCAAGGTTCAGCGGCTTGCAAATACTCATTGCCCAAGGCCCAGATCGCCCGTAAATCCGCGGCGGATTTGCGCACTTCGACGGCTTCCATATGCGTCTGATAGGTCTCCAGGCGATTTTGTAAATCTGCAATCAGCGCGGTTTCACGCGGGCCATAGCTGCCGCCCTCTGGCACGGTTTCGCCAAATTTTGAGCGGCAAAACTTGGTGACGCGGGAGACGAAATTGCCCAGGACATCCGCAAGATCTTTGTTCACATCCGTTTGGAAATTGTCCCATGTGAACTCGCTGTCGGAGGTTTCCGGAGCATGGCTGAGGAGCCACCAGCGCCAGTAATCGGGCGGCAAGATCTCAAGCGCTTGATCCATAAAGATACCGCGCCCCTGACTGGTAGAGAACTGCCCGCCGTCATAGTTGAGATAGTTAAACGATTTGATGTAATCGACCAGCTTCCATGGTTCGCGAGAACCTAAAATCGTGGCAGGGAATGAGAGGGTGTGGAAGGGCACATTGTCTTTGCCCATAAACTGCACATAGCGCACGTCCTGAGCGCCTTTATCGGTGCGCCACCAGCGCTCCCAGTCGTCGCCCTTACCGGCATCCACCCATTCACGGGCGGAAGCGATATATTCAATCGGAGCGTCGAACCAAACGTAAAAGACTTTGCCTTCCATCCCAGGCCAAGGCGCATCTCCGCGCCGGACCGGAACGCCCCAATCAAGGTCGCGGGTAATGCCGCGGTCCTGCAACCCATCACCATCATTGAGCCATTTTTTTGCAATGGAGGTGGTGAGCACCGGCCAATCAGTTTTCTGTGCAATCCAGTCACTCAGCTCTTGGCGCAAAGATGATTGTCGCAGATACAGGTGGCGTGTGTTGCGCACTTCCAGCTCGGTTGAGCCAGAAACGGCTGAGCGCGGCTCGATCAAATCGGTCGGCTCTAACTGTTTTGTGCAATTTTCGCATTGATCTCCGCGCGCCTTGTCATAGCCGCAGTTGGGGCAGGTGCCTTCGATGTAGCGATCTGGTAAAAAGCGTCCATCCGCATGGGAATACACTTGCTGTTCGTCAACTTCTGCAATCAAGCCTTGATCGGCAAGACGCCCGGCAAAATGCTGCGTCAGCTCTTTGTTTTGCTTCGATGAACTGCGACCGAAGTGATCGAACGACAAGCGAAACCCTTCGGCTATCTTGGCCTGCACCGCGTGCATATCTGTGCAATACTCTTCAACCGGCTTGCCGGCTTTCGCGGCGGCAAGCTCTGCTGGGGTGCCGTGCTCATCTGTGGCGCAGAGAAACAAGACGTCATTGCCCCGCGCCCTGTGGTAGCGCGCGAACAAATCTGCAGGCAGCTGGCTGCCCACAAGGTTGCCGAGGTGTTTGATCCCATTGATATAGGGAATGGCTGATGTGATCAGGATACGTTTCATAATGCCGTCCAAATAAAGTTGGTCCTATTTAACCCTCTGCGGTCCGAAAGCCCAGCCCTAAGGCTTAGAAGATGAGCCAGGATCGCGCAGGATTTTTGTCAGCCGGCCAAGCATGAATGAGGTGCGTGGTGAGTAGATATAGGGGGTTTTGGATTTGGCGACATCGCCAAGCAGCAACCGCAACCCGCCGATGCCTGCCAAAAGCAGATGTGCAATGGCAATAAAGATGAAAAACGAGCCGGTGCCAAATATGTCAATCAATAATGCCGCAACGATGGGCGAGGCGATTGCGCCGATCGCATAATAGAATAAAAGAGCCGCCGAAAGTTCAACACGTTCATCGGTCGCGGCGAAGTCATGGGCATGGGCGGTGGCGACCGAATAGATCGGCACGGTGATAAATCCAAACAAGCAGGAGGCGATGATTACTTGCGTGACCCCGAGCGCGAAAAAGGAGAGGGTGCAAGATATCAACGAGGCAATTGAAATGCCGATGACCACCCAACGGCGATCAAATTTATCGGCCAGCCAGCCCGCTGGATATTGCGAAATGGCCCCGCCCAAAACGTAGCCAGCAAGAAAAAGGCCAATTTGCGAGGCGTTTAAATTGAGCTCTGTGCCATAAATGGGTCCGACCATCCGATAGGCCGCAGAGGTCAAGCCGCTGACCATTACTGCAAAGACGGCGAGGGGGGAGCGGCTGAGCGCCAAAAGCGGCCGCAGGCGTGGCGCTGCTTTTGTAATGGGTGGGCTGGCTTTGGTCAGGGCGAGCGGTAAAAGGGAGGCGCAGCAAAAGAGTGTCAGCAGGTTATAGGCCAGATAGGTCTCAACCGAGGCCAAAGCGCCAATCATCATCTGTGCTGCAAGCGAGGCAGAGATATCAACGACGCGATAAACCGCCATGGTTCGCCCGCGATTGGCATTGCTGGCTTTTGCCTGAAGCCAGGCCTCGACCACGGTGTAGCAGCCAGCCACGCAAAGTCCTGAGGCAATGCGCATCACGGCCCAGGCGGTTGGGTCGATAAACAAGGTATGGCCCAGCATGCCGATGGCGCCCATGGCGGTGAAGACCGCAAAAGCACGTGAATGCCCGACACTGCCCATCACTCGGGGCGCCCACCAGCAGCCGATGAAAAATCCAAGGAAATGCGAAGAGCCCAAGATGCCGATTTGCCCTTTGGTGAAGCCCTGTTCCAGCCCTGTGAGAGCATCCAAGGGGCCAACCCCACCGGAAGACAGTTGCAAGAGGATGACGGACAAGAAAAGCGCCGCGAAGGATAAAATGAGTCGCATAGCGCGACCATCGACCTGGTCGTGCGGCGTGGCAAGCGGGATTTGGTCTCTTGGCGTTGATTTTTGGGGCTTGGTCCGATTTTTGTTTGGGGGGCTAAATTTGGACGACGCCTTACGAGGCAGGGGCCAGCTGATAGCGCCCTTCGTGCCGCGTCATATGCCAGCGGCGCGGGGGCGCGCTGCGGCTGCGTATGCGAGTGAGTTGCCAGTTGTCCATACCGGCTTGAGGGATGGGGCCCATATGCCAGCGGCTTTCAATTCCAGGTGCACCACCTGTGCCGGGGGTGAGCAAAAGAGCCAGGGGGGCACAGCCGCCGTCACGCGCGCCAGTTTCGGCCGCCAAATGTAGACGCCGCACAGGGGTTAGGGCGGGCAGGCCAGGCAGATCGGCCACCACAAGCGGTACGGCGCTGCTGCGCAGGATCTCTTCAACGCACCACAGGATATCCTCTGCGCGTTTGGGGCTCACAAAGGTTAACCGTCCAGGAGAGAAAAAAGGGGTGACCCCCTCTGCGTGCAGCCGATCAGTGCTCCACTCTGGTGCAACCCAAAACACAGGCCCTTTTGTGTTTTGCGCCACCATCATTGCAAAACTGTGCCGAAATTGGCCGCAAGCCTCATGGGCGCGCGCCAGCGTCAGGCGAATGCCGGGCCAAAGTTCCAATAAGGCCGCCTGTGGTCTGCGGACAGATGAAATCAGATTCGGGGCGTAGAGTGTCATCTCTGCAGACTACAATGTTCTTTATTTGTTCTCAAGAAATTTTCAGCTTGCAGCTCGATAACCTTGGGCTAACTTACACGAAAGAAGAGGACTACAGCATGAAAATGAACGAATTGGGCCGCAGCGGGATTATGATTTCCGACCTCTGTCTTGGGACGATGACCTACGGGACACAAACAGATCAAGCGGATGCTTTTGCGCAGATGGATATGGCAGTGGAAGCGGGGATCAATATCTTTGACACTGCGGAGATGTATCCGGTCAATCCGATCACGGCGGAGACACAAGGCGACAGTGAACGTATGGTTGGCGAATGGTTTCGGGCCAGCGGCAAGCGCAATCAAGTGGTCCTGGCCACCAAACATTCTGGCATGGGGATCAAACATATCCGCGACAGAGCGCCGATCACCGCAAGCTCTATTCCCGAGGCGATTGATGGCAGTTTAAAGCGGTTGCAAACAGATGTGATAGATCTTTACCAATTCCATTGGCCCAACCGTGGCTCCTATATGTTCCGACAAAATTGGAATTATGACCCCTCAAAGCAAAACAAAGCCGAGACGATCCAGCATATGCATGACTGCCTAGGCGCGCTGCAAACCGAAGTGTCGCGTGGCCGAATTCGCGCATTTGGTTTGTCAAATGAAAGTGCCTGGGGCACGGCGCGATGGCTTCGGGCCTCTGACGAGGGCCATGGGCCGCGTGTGGCCTCTATCCAGAATGAATATTCCCTGATGTGTCGCATGTATGACACCGATTTAGCAGAGTTAAGCGTAAATGAGGACGTGGGTCTTTTGGCCTTTTCACCTTTGGCGACAGGGTTGCTATCCGGGAAATATGCCAACAATGCGGTGCCTGAGGGCAGCCGGATGCGCATGTCGCCCGAATTGGGTGGGCGCAATACGGCCCGCGCCCATCTGGCGGCCGCAGCCTATATGCAGGTGGCGCAGAAACATGGGCTGGATCCGGTGCATATGGCATTGGCCTGGTGCGCTGGGCGTCCCTTCATGGCCTCCGTTATCTTTGGTGCCACGACGGCGGCGCAATTGGCGCATATCATCGCGGGCAAAGACATTGAGTTGTCTGACCAGGTGCTTGCAGATCTCAACAAGACTCATCGCGCCCATCCGATGCCCTATTAAACGATCTCTGCATAAAAGAACCTTATAGGAGATGTTCCCCGCCACGCCGGCCCTGGTTTTGACGCCGAAATGGATTTAGTCAGTAGTCTTCTGCGCCGATTAATGGTGACTGCGCAGAGCGCTGATCGATTGACCAAATGCGTGATGGAAGGCGCGCGCCAGACTGGCCTGGGACGTAAATCCGCATGCCAGCGCGATTTCTTGTACGCTTTGTGCGCTGTCTATGGCGCGGCGGCGCGCTTCGG
>JAKMFM010000041.1 GCA_022425445.1 Planktomarina sp. | reverse complement strand
GCGCAGCTCATCACGACGATTTTAAACGGTGCAGGCGTCATGGGGCGGATTTGTACATTGATTGGCGATCAGAATGCCAATATTTCTGACATTCACTTTTTGGATCGCAAGCCGGATTATTTCAAACTGCTCGTCGAATTGGAGCTGCGAGATGTGTCACAATTGCACATGGTGCTCACGGCGCTGGAGGCCGAAAGTGATGTGGCAGAAGTTGGCCGTTACCGGGATCCGGAACTTGGGCGGGATATCGACTCTATGAGCGGTGAGTGGGGCGAAATTGGTATTTAAACGTCGCGAGAAGCGTGGCCTGCCCAGAGCGCTTTGGGAATGGATTTACCCAAAGGGTGGCTGGGCCCGGGCCTATTCCTACATCAAACATCGTTTGCGCCGCCTGCCTGGCACGCCGGAGGAAATCGCGCGCGGTGTCGCAATTGGCGTATTCACCTCTTTTACGCCATTTTTCGGCTTACATTTTTTCGTCGCTTGGGTGCTCGCGCTTGTCTTGCGGGCCAATGTTCTCGCATCGCTATTGGGAACATTTTTTGGCAACCCGCTGACTTACATCCCCATTGGAGCAACAGCGCTTGGCTTTGGTCATGCGTTTTTGGGTAAGCGGCTAGAGAGTGATTTGCATTTGGGTTTGGGGGAAATGTTCGCCCGCGCTGTGTCCGAGTTGGGCGCGAATATCGCTGCATTTTTCTCGCAAAGCCCCGGAGATTGGACGTATTTAGTCGAATTTTGGCACACGGTATTTTTCCCTTGGATGATCGGCGGCTTGGTGCCAGGGATGATCTCAGGGCTGGTGATTTACGCTATTACTGTCCCAGCTATTCGCGTATATAAAAACCGCAGAAAAGGTCAATTAGCGGCCAAATTTTCAGAGATTCGCCGCAAAACCCTCCTCAAGCGCGAAGATGACTCTGGCGCCTAAGGTGAAAACGGAAAGATAGACTTATGCCCATAGAGCAACGCCTCGGCGTCAATATTGATCACGTAGCCACTTTGCGCAACGCCAGAGGCGGCACCTATCCTGATCCTCTGCGCGCGGCCTTGCTGGCTGAGGCGGGGGGGGCTGACGGTATCACCGCGCATCTGCGTGAGGATCGGCGACATATTCGCGATGCAGACATTGACGTTTTGATGGGCGCGTTGAGCACTCCTTTAAATTTTGAAATGGCCGCAACGGAAGAAATGCAGGCCATCGCCCTGCACCACAAGCCGCATGCGGTTTGTCTCGTACCGGAAAAGCGTGAGGAGCGGACCACCGAGGGCGGGTTGGATGTGGCGGCAGATCTGGACCGTCTGAGTGATTTTATTGCGCCTTTGGCTGACGCGGGGTGCCGTGTATCGCTCTTCGTAGCCGCAGATGAGCGCCAACTGCAAGCCAGTGCGCAGGCCGGGGCGGCGGTGGTTGAGCTACATACTGGTGCTTATTGTGACTTTCATGCCGCGGGCAATCACCCGGCTGCTGAAGAGGAATTGCTGCGGATTGCGCGATCTGCGCGATTTGCAGCTGAGTTGGGCCTAGAGGTGCACGCCGGTCATGGTTTGAGCTATGAAACTGTTTCCCCTATCGCCGCCCTGCCAGAAGTGGCTGAGCTGAACATTGGGCATTTTTTGATTGGGGAATCTGTCTTTTTGGGTCTGGGACCAGCCATTGCCGAAATGCGTCGTTTGATGCAAAACGCGCGTAGATGATTTTAGGTATCGGAACAGATTTGACGAATATTGAGCGGATCCAAGGCACATTGGATCGCTTTGGCGATCGGTTTAAAAACCGGGTCTTTACACAGGTTGAGCAACGCAAGGCGGAGGCGCGCAAAGATGTGGCGGGCACTTATGCCAAACGTTGGGCGGCGAAAGAGGCTTGCTCAAAGGCGCTTGGAACGGGTTTGGCGATGGGTATCAGTTGGAAAGACATGGCTGTCACCAACATGCGGAGTGGCCAACCCGTGATGGCCGTCACCGGCTGGGCGGCCGAGCGTTTGGCGCAGATGACGCCCGCCGGTCATACGGCGGTGATCCATTGCACTTTGACCGATGATCACCCATGGGCACAGGCTTTTGTGGTGATTGAAGCGCGCCCAACTGAGGGCGGGGCAACTTGACTCTCGACGGTAAGCGCCGCACATAGCCCTAAATCAAATCCCGAGGATGTTATGGACGAAATTGAAGAAAAAAGCTTTGCTGCAAGTGTGATAGAGACGGTCAAAACTGTGGTCTATGCCCTGCTGATTGCTGGGGTGTTTCGCACCTTGTTTTTTCAACCCTTTTGGATCCCGTCCGGCTCAATGAAAGACAGCCTTTTGATTGGGGATTTCCTATTCGTCAACAAAATGGCTTATGGGTACTCCTATGCGTCCTGTCCGAAAATTCAAATCGCCAGCCTTGGCTTGAATATCGATGCGGATGATTTTTGTGGATTCATTGAAGACCGTGATACGCGGATTTTGGGTGGCGCGCCTGAGCGCGGCGATGTGGTGGTGTTTCGTCATCCGGTGACCGGAGCCGATTATATAAAACGTTTGGTTGGTCTTCCGGGTGATAAAATCCAAATGCAAGGCGGTGTGCTGCAGATCAATGGCACGCCGGTCGCACGCTCACAAGTGGAGGATTTCGTTGAAACCTTTGAGCCACAAGGCTCGCAGCGCAACCGGCCTGTCTGTTCTAATGGTGCCGTGGGGCTGGGCGCAGATTGCATCAAGCAAAAATACATTGAGACCCTGCCCAATGGCGTCACACATAGCGCATTGGACACGTTTGACCAAGATTCGATGCGCCTTGGTGGGCGCATGAATTTGGACACAACAAAAGTTTACACCGTACCGGATGGGCATTTCTTTTTTATGGGAGATAATCGCGACAATTCTTCTGACAGCCGCGTGCCGCAGAGTGTTGGCGGCGTCGGTTTCGTGCCTCTAAAAGACATCGTCGGACGGGCCGACCGTATTTTGTTTTCTTCTGCCGGAGCCTCAATTTTGGCTTTCTGGACCTGGCGCAGCGATCGTTATTTCAAGGCAATTGATTAAATGTTCTCTATGTTCCAGGTCGCGCCATGATCAAGCTTTCTTCCGAGTTACGCCAGTTTTCAGCCGATATCGGTTATGAGTTTAAAGATCCGGGGCTCCTGATTACAGCTCTGACTCATTCAAGCATCTCCTCTGCAACCCGCTCGGACAACGAACGGCTCGAGTTTTTGGGCGACCGGGTGCTGGGGCTGGTGATGGCGCAGGCCTTGTTGGATCTGGACGCGAAGGCAACTGAGGGTCAATTGGCACCACGCTTTAACGCTCTGGTGCGCAAGGAAACTTGTGCAGATGTGGCGCGCTCAATTGGTATTGGCAATCTGTTGAAATTAGGCCGCTCTGAGATGATTAGTGGCGGGCGCCGCAAGGAAGCCCTTTTGGGCGATGCGATGGAAGCCTTGATTGCAGCGGTGTATCGCGATGGTGGTTTTGCCGAAGCGCAGGCGGTGATCCTGCGCCTGTGGAATAAGCGGATCACCTCTGTCAAGGCCGATGCGCGCGATCCAAAGACCGCTTTGCAAGAATGGGCGCAGGCCCGCAAAGGCCCGCCGCCGAATTATGTGGAACTGTCCCGTTCCGGCCCCGATCATGCGCCGCAATTTGAAATTGAAGTGAGATTACATTCTGGCGAAGCGGCGCAAGCCAAAGCTGGATCGAAACGCCAAGCCGAACAGGCTGCGGCAAAACTATTGTTGGAAAGGTTAGGGGCATGAGCACACGCGCCGGATTTGTGGCCCTGATTGGGGAACCCAATGCAGGGAAATCAACCCTGCTCAACCGTATGGTGGGAGCAAAGGTTTCTATCGTCACCCATAAGGTGCAGACGACCCGTGCCCGCATCCGCGGTGTCGCACTTGAGGGCGAGGCGCAAATTGTGTTCGTGGACACCCCGGGTATTTTCCGCCCAAAACGTCGTTTGGATCGTGCGATGGTGAAATCAGCCTGGGGCGGGGCTGCTGATGCTGACCTGACAGTATTTTTGATCGAAGCGCATCGCGGTGTCACAGAGGGCGTGGATGCAATTATGGAAGCGCTTAAGGATCTTCCGAAAGGAAAATCAATTGCCTTAGCGATTAACAAAATCGACAAGGTGCAGGCTGCAGAGTTATTGGCTTTGACCAAGGCGATGAATGAGGCGTTTGGTTTTGTTGAGACTTTCCTGATTTCTGCGGAAAAGGGCCATGGCTGCGCGGCATTGAAGACTTGGATTGCTGGTGAATTGCCGGAAAGCCCTTGGCTTTATCCTGAAGATCAAATTGCCGATCTGCCGCTGCGCATGCTGGCGGCAGAGACCACACGGGAAAAATTGACCCTACGTTTGCACCAAGAATTGCCCTATCAGCTAACCGTTGAGACGGAGGCTTGGGAAGAGCGTAAAGATGGTTCGTGTAAAATTGACCAGCTGATCTATGTGATGCGTGATGGTCATAAAGGCATTGTGCTTGGCAAGGGTGGCGAGACGATCAAAGCTGTATCCACGCAAGCCCGGACGGAATTGGAAGAGTTTTTGGGCCGTAAGGTGCATTTGTTTTTACAGGTTAAAGTGCGCCCGAACTGGTTGGAAGACAAAGAACGTTACGAGGAAATGGGCCTCGATTTTCGTGACGGAAACGAATGATCCGTCTGACCAGCGATATTTGGGTCTCTGCCTATCTGACGCGCCTGCGCCTTGCTGATATTCCGGCCTTTGTTGTCCGGCGGGGAGATGCAACGGCGGGAGCGGTTTTGGTTAAACTCAACCTGCTGGACGGGCAAGGCATCGTTTTTCAGCGCTCTTTCGATTTGCAAAGCGGTGCACGCAATTGGGTGGAGCTGATTTCGGGAGATGAGGCCGACTTGGACCTGGCGATTGTCCGTCAGCGGGACTTTGATCCTGACCTTTGGGTGATTGAAGTCGAAGACCGGCTTGGGCGACATTTGCTCGATGAGCCTGGTTTGAGCGAATAGCCTAGGGGCCCGGCAAATCGCTTAACATTCGGCAGCCCTCTGGATAGACTGGACGAGTACGCGGCCAATACTAGGTCGTTGCTGTCTGCCGCGGGTAAGTTAGGGTCTATGTTTTGATAGAATGGCGGGATGAAGGGGTTTTATTGGCTGTGCGTAAGCATGGTGAAGCGGCCGTCATCGTTGAGTTTTTCACTCAACATCATGGGAAACATGCGGGTGTAGTGCGCGGTGGCGCTGGGCGCAGGCAAGGCCCTATTTTGCAACCTGGTGGTCAATTTGAGGTGGTCTGGAAAGCCAGGCTTGAAGAGTACATGGGTGCATTCACGGTTGAACCTATGCGCAGCCGAGCAGCACAAGTGATGACGGACCCTTTGGCCTTGGCCGGTTTGACATCTGTTGTTGGGCTCTTGAACTTTGCTCTGCCAGAGCGCGCGCAGCATGGGGCACTCTATAGCGCCTCGATCAATCTTTTGGATTTGATCTGCGTGACGGAGGCTTGGCCTTTGGCCTATTTGCACTGGGAAATGCAGCTGTTGGAGGATTTGGGCTTTGGTCTGGATCTCAGCTGTTGTGTGGTGTCTGGAACCACCGAGGATTTGGCCTATGTGTCTCCGAAATCGGGTCGGGCTGTGGCTGCACATCACGCGGGGCGCTGGAAGACTCAGCTGTTGCCGCTCGCGCCTTGTATGATCGGGCAAAGTGTTGCGGATAATGGCGAGATTGCCGCCGGGTTACGCACCACTGGGCATTTTTTGGAAAAATGGTTGGCGCCATCGCTTGGAGATCGGGGGTTGCCCTTAGCGCGACAGCGACTGGTCGAGAGATTGTTCCGCGCAGCCCGCTTAGAGCAGGGTCCAAGCGGCGAGGCCAACCACGATTAACATTGACAGGGCCATGGATATGTTTATCGCGCGGTGCGCGTTAGGCGAGAGGTTGAGCCGCTTGAGCGTGACGCCAAAAAGGACCCAAATCACATGGATTGGCACCCAAATCAGATTTAGGATGACAAACTTTATGGCCACTTCACTCCAATAGGCGTTCTCATAGATTGGAAATCCGGTGATTAAAGCGGTCAGCACCGCATAGGCTTTCGGGTTGATGGGCTGCAAGAGCAAACCGGCCATGAGCCCGGGCGGGGTTTCGGATCTAATGAAAGCCACTTGCGCATCAGCGAAAGCAATCTGGCTTGCCAAATACAGCAGATACAAAAATGACACTGCCATTAATGTGATCCGCAGCCATGGAGTGTCGAGCACGAAGGCTGACAGGCCGGCGGCGACGGCCGCATAAACCAAGGCCTGCCCAATACAGAGCCCAGTCACGTAGCGCAGACCCGCCTTAGCTCCAAACCCGGCACCGACACCGGCGGCGGACAGAACTCCGGGACCGGGGGTGGCAAGCATTAGGACTATCGCAAGTGCAAATGTAATCATGCGCTGACCCTAAGGCCAAAGTCCGAAGGTGACCAGAGCCGTAGATCGCATCGCAGTGGAATTGCCGATTGTACCGACACGGCAATGCGCTACACTCATTTTTAAACAAAGGAGAGCGTGATGAATAAGACTGTTGTGATCAAAGCATTCGGGGGGTCGGATCAACTCAAAATAGTGGACATGCCAGCCGGAGAACCCGGTGATGGGCAGGTGCGCATCGCTCATAAAGCTTGTGGGCTCAATTATATAGACGTCTATCAGCGCACGGGACTCTACCCTCTGCCCTTGCCCCAGGCCCTCGGTATGGAGGCGGCCGGTGTGATTGAAGCCGTAGGGGCAGGTGTCACCCATGTGAAGGTTGGGGGCCGTGTGGCCTATGCCTCTATGCCGCCGGGTTCTTATTGTGAGCGGCGCGTGATGCCGGCGGCCCAGGTTTGTCCTTTGCCCGACGAAATCAGCTTCGAGCAGGGCGCGGCGATGATGCTTCAGGGCATGACGGTGCAATATCTCTTTCATCGCACCACGCCGCTGAATAAAGGCGATATAGTTCTGTTTCATGCAGCTGCAGGCGGCGTTGGTTTAATTGCCTGCCAATGGGCAAAATCAGAGGGCATTACCCTGATTGGCACCGCTGGCAGCGATGAAAAATGCCAATTGGCTTTGGACCATGGGGCCACCCATTGCATCAACTATATGTCAGAAAACTTCGAAGAGAAGGTCAATGAATTAACCGGGGGTGCGGGGGTTGATGTGGTGATGGATTCTGTGGGTGAGAGCACTTTTGAAGGCTCCCTCAATAGCCTCAAACCGCTGGGCATGATGATCACGTTCGGCAATGCTTCAGGTCCCGTGCCGCCGTTCAACTTGGCCCAATTGGGGGCGAAAGGTTCGCTGAAAATCACCCGCCCGACGCTCTTTACCCATATTGGCAAGCATGAAGATTGCCAGGAAATGGCGCAACATCTATTTTCGAAGGTCATATCTGGCGATGTAAAAATTGTGATTGGTCAAGAGTTTGCTTTGGAAGATGTCACAGCGGCGCATGATGCGTTGGAGGCGCGCGTCACAACTGGCTCGACCATCCTAACAGTCTAGGCGTTCTCTTTGTCCCTGCCACAACCTTTTTAGGCTGGCAGGGGCAAGGGCTTTGCTTCAATAGGAGCGCGGTAGATCCAAAACATGTTCTGCGAGATAGGATAGGATCAAATTCGTTGAGATCGGTGCCACTTGATAGAGCCGCGTTTCTCTAAATTTGCGCTCAACGTCATACTCTTCAGCAAAGCCAAACCCACCATGGGTTTGTACCGCAACATTCGCGGCTTCATTAGAGGCATCGGCGGCCAGCATTTTGGCCATATTGGCCTCAGCGCCGGGATTGCTACCGTTTTCGTAGAGGGCCAGGGCCTCTTTCACCATCAACTCAGCGGCACGCATATTTGCATAGGCCTTGGAAATGGGAAATTGTATGCCTTGGTTTTGCCCAATCGGGCGATCAAAGACTTGGCGATCTTTGGCATAGGCCACCGAGTGTTCGATAAACCATTTCGCATCGCCAATACATTCAGAGGCAATCAAAATGCGTTCTGCATTCATGCCAGAGAGAATATAGCGAAATCCTTTGCCTTCTTCACCGATCAAGTTTTCTGCTGGCACGCGGAGATTGTCAAAAAAGACCTCTGTGGTCGCATGGTTCATCATGGTGCGGATCGGCCGTAGGGTGAGACCGTTGCCCAGCGCTTCGCGCATGTCGACCAGCAAAACAGAAAGACCTTGGGTCTTCTTCATCCCCTCTTCTAGCGGTGTCGTGCGCGCCAAAAGCAACATGAGGTCGGAGTGCTCTGCTCGGCTGGTCCAAATTTTCTGCCCGTTGATGACATAATTGGACCCATCTCGCTTGGCGGTGGTGCGCAATGCGCCTGTATCGGTACCTGAGCTTGGCTCGGTTACACCAAAGGCCTGCAACCGGAGGGTCCCGTCCGCGATCTTTGGCAAGTACTTGGTCTTTTGCGCCTCTGAGCCATGCCGCAACAGGGTTCCCATAGTATACATCTGCGCATGACACGCGCCCGCATTGCCCCCCGATCGGTGGATTTCTTCCAAAATAACCGCAGCTGCGGAGAGCGGCAGGCCTGATCCACCAAAATTTTCAGGAATCAAAGCGCCGAGCCATCCAGCCTCAGTCAGAGCCTGCACAAAAGCGGCTGGATAAGCCATCTCTCTATCCAGGGCACGCCAGTAGCTTGCGGGAAATTCTGCACAGAGTTTGCCAACGGCCTCGCGGATATCGTCATAGGGTTCACCGGGCTGGTACATGCTGCGCCTCCTTTAGGACTTATCCCGTAGGTAGGCCGTCCTGCGCAACATGACAAGAAACAGATGGGTTGGCGGTTTCGATTTGTTTAAGCCGTAGGCACGTTGGTCACGTGCGGCCGCCAGATTCGTTCGAAAATGATCGTCGCATATGATTGAAAATTTTTCCAAAATTTGCTGGTGGTATTCTAGGAACTCTTGCCGCGCAGTGTGGGTTGCTGCGACTGGCTCAACGGTCAACGGTCAACGGTCAACGGTCAACGGTCAACGGTCAACGAGCAAATAGCGCCAGTTTCTGCTCGCCAACTGAAAGAGGTGGACGGCAGGGTCGCATCAAGCACATAGCCTTGCATTCGGGCTTCACGGACCTCTTGGTGGTATTTGCCCATGCGCAGCTCAGTCTGCTCCTCCGGGTTTGCTTGGGTCGCGGCTTTGGCGATAAACGTTTTCTGCTCTTGCTCTGACATCTCTGACTGCGCAGAAATTGCTGCATTTGAGAAAATTAAAGAATGCTCGGTGGTCCACTCGACCGGTGGCTTGGTGCTGTCGGCATCTGCAAATCGAGTTTTACTTACGAACATAGAAAACGTGATGTCATAGCACCCCTCTGCCTTTGCCATGCTCAGAACCGGCTGGACTTGGTCCACTTCAGGGGCTGAAAATTGCGCTGAAGCAAAAAAATCATCAATAGCATAAGTCAGAACATAGGCCTTATCCGAGACTCGCCGCCGCGCCCAGTTTAGCGCCTCCAGTTGGGCGCAAATTCGTTGCAAGGCAGAGCGTGAGAATGACACATGCGCCTCAATATCGCGCAGCTTGATTGGCCCATAGATGCCAATGACCTCTGCGGAACGGGCGAGTGGGCTGTCCGTGATTGCGAGCATTCCAAATTTACCCCATTAGATTTCTTTCCGAGAGTCAAAATTTGCGGTTTATAACCTTGTATCCAAGACGTCTGTGACATGGCACTACCGAATAGATTATTTTCGGAAAAAAGTGTATTTTGATATAATTATAGACTTATGTATAGGTCACGATACGCTATGAGGCGTTAGGAGGATGCAGGTATCGTAGAATGACCTGTGTCACCCGTCAGCTTTCAGCGAAGCGCATTAAGTGGAAGTCTTGATCCCCCCATTCGTGGTCAATCATAACAAGCCGTTTGGCGAAATGCCCCAAATCATACTCCCAAGTCATACCAATGCCGCCGTGCAGCTGGATCGCATCTTCGGCAACGGCACAGCCAATTCGGCCAATCGAATATTTCGCCGCGGATATGGCGCGATTTCGTTCATCGGTGGGGGCCTGTAAGTCATTCGCAGCATTGATGACTGCTGATTTTGCCTGCTCGATTTCGAGCAACATCTGCGCCACGCGGTGTTGCAGCGCTTGAAATTTACCCAGCTCGCTGCCGAATTGTTTGCGCGTGCGCATGTAGTCGATGGTCATATCTTTAATGCGCTCCATTAACCCCAAGGCCTCCGCGCAGAGGGCCAAAGTGGCGCGCGCGGCTGCGGCATCGATCAACGGATAGGCTGCACCTTCCGCGCCCAACAGCTGAGCAGGTGTGTTGTGCAGCGTGATCTCGCAGGCGTTGCCACCATCGACAGTTTGGAACGGATGCTCCGCGAGCCCCGTTGCCGCCGCTTCAATCAAAAATAAGCTGATCCCTGGCGCGGATTGTGTCTGTGCACTGACAACCAGCGCATCAGCCCCATGGGCAAATTTCACAGAGGTTTTTACGCCGTTCAACTGCCATTCCGCGTCTGTTTTGCGCGCAAGCGTTTCGGGCGCGCTCCAGTCATAATCTGCGCCATTTTCGATGAGACCAATTGCTACGCGTTTCTCACCAAGGACGATCTGCTCGACAAGGTCCAACTGATCAGTCTGCGCCAAAATATAGCCGGTGGTCAGTGCTGTGTCATTGAGCGGTTCAACGACCAAACCTTTGCCCAGCTCTGTGAAGACTGTTGCGATATCAAATCCCGAACCGCCAAAGCCGCCAACCTCTTCCTCAAATAATGCACCGATCAAACCCAGCTGTGCCATCGTGCTATAGGCCGCAGGGCAATAGCCCAAAGCGCTAGCGCCCGCCGTTAGTCGCTCTTTCAAAGGATAGTCATTCTGAATGAATTTTCCGATCATATCCGCCAGCATGCGGCGTTCTTCAGTGGGTTGAAAATCCATATCTTAAAGCCCCAATATCATTTTGGTTATGATGTTTTTTTGTATCTCATTTGAACCGCCATAGATCGACACTTTGCGCTTGTTGAAATAAGCGGCGGATTGATTGGCCATATCTTGTGGCGCCACCTGTGGTCCGTTGTAGCCTGGTTCAAACACCTGTGGTGTATGCGCCTGAGCGTGGCGTCCCAAGGCACGGCGCGTAAGATCGTCGAAGTTTTGTTCCAACTCCGATCCGATGATTTTTAACATTGAACTCTCTGGCCCTGGTCCAGCACCTTTCGAAAACCCGTCAAGAACCCGCAAGTTTGTGGTCTCTAGGTTGCGCAGCTCTATCTCTAAGCGGGCCAGTCGCGCCGCAAACAATGGATCATCAGCCAGCGGTTTTCCATTTCGTTTTTGGGTCAGGGAGAGGCGCTTGAGCCGGGCAAGCTTTTGGCCAGAAATTCCGACATTGGCGATGCCATTGCGCTCATGGGCCAGTAAGTATTTCGCATAGGTCCAGCCCTTATTTTCTTCGCCCACCAAGTTTGAAGCTGGGACGCGGACATCTGTGAAAAATACCTCATTTACCTCCTGCCCCCCGTCCAAAGTGCGGATGGGGCGCATCTCGATACCTGGCGTGGCCAGATCAACCAAGATGAAAGAAATACCGGCCTGGGGTTTGGTATCGCTATTCGTGCGCACCAGACAAAAGATCATATTGGCGTATTGACCCAATGTGGTCCAGGTTTTTTGGCCATTGATCACATAGTGATCGCCCTGTTTAACCGCTGTTGTTTTGAGACTGGCCAAGTCAGATCCAGATCCTGGTTCGGAATAGCCTTGACACCACCAGTCAGTGCCATCGCACATGCGTGGGAGCCAATGCTCCTGTTGCTCTTGTGAGCCAAAAGCCATCAAAACAGGGGCCAGCATTTTGAGGCCAAATGGCAAGATGCGCGGGGCGCCAGCGGTGGCGCATTCTTCCTCAAAGATAGATTGTTGCACGTGGCTCCAGCCGATACCGCCAAAAGATTTGGGCCAATTATAAGTCAGCCAGCCGCGTTTATGCAAAACCGCATGCCAAAATTCTGTGTCCTCTTTGCTGACGGGTAGATCCGCATGCACCCTACGCGAAATATCAGCCGGCAGTTCCGCGCTTAAAAATTCGATGACCTCTTGGCGAAATGCCTTGTCAGCTTCGGTGAAGTTCAGGTCCATAGCTCTATCCTTTGTTCAGGTCGTCGAAAGTTTGCCCAGAGGCCACCAGCTCTTCCAGTAACGGTGAGGCCTGCCAAAATATGGGATCGTCCTGCCCATAGCGTCGGATATCTCCCAGCAGTCGATCCAGACCATAACTGTCCGCATATTTCATCGGCCCACCTCGATATCTTGGGAAGCCATAGCCGTGCACGAAGGTCACATCGATATCTGAGGGTTTCAAGGCCACGCTTTCGCGCAGAACCTCACAGGCTTCATTGACCATTGCGGCCAGATAGCGCGCCATAATCTCGTCCGCGGTGAATTTGCGGGCTGCGATGGATTTCTTGGCGCGTTCCGCCTCGATCAAAGCAAGAATTTCAGGGTCTGGCGTCCCGATGCGTGCACCGCCGGGGTACAGATAGAAACCGCGCCCGGTTTTTTGTCCAAACCAACCGCGTTCACAAATACGGTCGGCGATCTCAACATAGCGTTCCGCTGGATCGCGCTTGTCCTGCGCAGCTTTGCGATTGTCCCAGCCAATGTCCAGACCGGCCAGATCATACATGGCATGAAGGCCCATCGGATAGCCAAA
>JAKMFM010000264.1 GCA_022425445.1 Planktomarina sp. | reverse complement strand
CTCCTGATACGTTCCGCGAATCATCAGCAAGTCTGCAAAATTCAGAGCGCAGGCCGCCGTGCGAATGAGAATTTGGTTCGCTGCAAGCGTGGGAATGGACCTGTCTAAAAAGACAGGTTTTTGGCTGTGGTCTTGAACTTGGAGGGCGCGCATGGGCTGAAATTACCTTGTTTGTTAACCATTTTACCCTTTATAGGCGCCGGGATCCGGAAATTCCAGCATCGAAACCGCGCTGTCGTGAAGGGTAAGGATTTAGCAAGAAAATAAGTGATATTTCCGGAAAACGGCACTTCAAAGATGATTTCTGAAATGAAGCTTAGGAGGTTAAAAAGTTTGGATTCAAAAAAAATTGGTTAATAAATGGTTAATTTTAAGGTTTATTTTCGAAATAGTTTTTGTGCGATACGAAAGGACGTCAGACCAGCCGCAGGTTTTTATATTTTTCTGTAGCTTGGACAATATCAGGAAACGATAATGACACATCCGGTCGACATACACGTCGGACAACGTGTGCGACAAAGGCGCTGGCTGTTAGGAATGACCCAACAGCAATTGGCCGAACAAGTAGGCATTAAATTTCAACAAATTCAAAAGCATGAAACTGGCGCCAACCGGGTCAGTTCATCGCGGCTTTGGGATATTTCAAAAGTCATGGAAGTCCAAGCGAGTTTTTTCTTTGAAGGTCTTGCGGAAGTTGATGGCGACACAGCGCGCAAGAAAAATATTTTGGAAGATAAAGAAGCCTTAGATTTGATCCGCTGCTATTACGCCATCCCAGAGGACCAGCGTAAACGCCTGTTTGATTTGGCACGGGTTTTGAGCCATGCGGCTTAATGGCGTCTATTCCGGCTGGGCTGATTACTTGACCAAGTGGGGTACCTCCTCCTAGATAGGCCGACTTATGAAAGAAGGCCGTATGACCGATCAGACGCCCAGTCCGGAAGCTATCTTATCTCTTGCCTCGCAGTTGGCGGATGGGGCGGCCGAACATACCCTTAAGTGGTTTCGCGCCCCAGCATTGGTGACGAAAAATAAATGGGCGAAGGGGTTTGATCCGGTCACCGAGGCCGATAAAGCGGCTGAGCTGGTCATGCGTGCACTCTTGAAAGCGCAGCGGCCCGAGGACTCTGTGATTGGCGAAGAGTCGCAGGATACTTTTGGCACATCCGGTCTGTCTTGGGTGCTTGACCCGATTGATGGCACCCGCGGGTATGTCAGTGGCACGCCCACCTGGGGCACTTTGATTGCCTTGAATGATGGGCAGGAGCCGATTTTTGGCATCATTGATCAGCCCTATATAGGGGAGCGTTTTGTCGGTGGGCTTGGGATGGCCTTTATGGAGCGCGATGGGATTAAAACCTCGCTGGCCACGCGCAAGACGCGGCATTTGTCTCAAGCGACGATCTTCACCACCTTTCCCGAGGTCGGCAGCCCCATTGAGGCTGAGGCCTTCCACACCCTAGCCGAGCAGTGTCAGTTGACCCGCTACGGCATGGATTGCTACGCCTATGCGCTTTTGGCTGCGGGGCAGATCGATTTGGTCATTGAGGCCGGCTTGAACGCCTATGATATCCAAGCCCCTATGGCGCTTGTGCAAGCGGCAGGTGGGGTGGTCAGTGATTGGCGAGGCGGCAATCCGATGAATGGAGGCAGATGTCTTTGTGCGGCGACGCCGGAGCTGCATGCGGCTGCTTTGGACATTTTGCGCGAGGTGCCGCTTGGCTGATACGCTTATTCAAAACGCCGGTTTGGTGCTGACGATGGATGAGATGCGGCGGGCTGTCCCGTCGGGGGATGTGTTGATGCGCGATGGGCGCATTGTGGCGGTGGGGCGTGATCTGCCGGCGGCGGGCTGCACTGTGGTCAATGCGGAGGGCTGTTTGGTCACGCCCGGATTGGTCAATACCCATCACCATCTGTATCAAACGATGACCCGAGCGGTACCCGCTGGGCAAGACGCCGCACTTTTTGGCTGGCTACAAGTGCTCTATCCAACTTGGGCGGCTATGCGTCCGGATGACTTTTTTGTTTCCGCTCAAGTGGGGATGGCGGAACTTCTTTTGGCGGGTTGCACAACCACGTCAGATCACCTGTATCTCTATCCTAATGGAACGCGACTGGAAGATACGATTCACGCCGCGCAAGAGATCGGCATGCGGTTTCACCCCACACGCGGGGCGATGAGCATTGGCGAAAGCACGGGAGGTTTGCCGCCAGATGATTTGGTCGAGCGTGAGGCGGATATTCTTGAGGATATGATCCGAGTCATCGATGGCTTTCATGATCCGTGCCCAGGCTCTATGTGCCGGGTCGGAGTTGCCCCCTGCTCGCCCTTTTCGGTCAGCCGCGAATTGATGCGTGATGCTGCGCTCTTGGCCCGTGACAAAGGGGTGATGATGCATACGCATTTGGCAGAAAATGATGAAGACATAGCTTACAGTTTGGAAAAATTTGGGATGCGGCCCGGGCAATATGCCGAAGATTTGGGCTGGACCGGGCCGGACGTGTGGCATGCGCATTGTGTCAAGCTAGATGCAGAGGAAATCGCTCTGTTTTCGCGGACCCAAACCGGGGTTGCGCATTGCCCCTGCTCAAACTGCCGTTTGGCTTCAGGCATTGCGCCGGTGCGGGCGATGCGAGATGCGCGTGTGCCGGTCGGGCTTGGGGTTGATGGATCGGCCTCCAATGATGCCGGCAACCTAATGGCCGAAGCGCGCCAGACGCTGTTACTGCAACGACTGGCCTATGGGGCTGGGGCAATGTCACCGGGAGAAGCCCTTGAGATTGCTACTTTGGGCGGGGCGCAAGTTCTGGGCCGAGAGGATTGTGGCAGCCTGGCGCCCGGTAAATGTGCGGATGTGGTAATTTGGGACATGGGCGATGTCAGTGCTGCCGGAAATTGGGACCCCGCCGCGATCCTTTTGGCGGGTCCAACTTTGGCCCGCGATGTTTTTGTCAATGGCAAGCAGTTGGTGTCACAGGGGCGCATCACCACCTTAGATCAACGCGCCTTGGCGCGCCAACAAAATCAGCAAATGCGGGCGCTACAAGAGCGTGTTTAGGCTTGCCAAAAAGCGCATGAGGTGAATTATCGACCTAGTCGATCTGCCAAGCCTGTGTCCAGTCTGGCGGCATATGCCCTAAACCGGAACGCCCGCCACCCAGACCTGCCGAATGGCTCGGTCATCGCCCATCATAACCGTCGGAAATAGGCTTTCCCAAAAATCATTGGCGTGGTCATGGCGCTGGGCGATTGCTGCGGTGGAGCTCAGGTTGAGAATACAAAGGTCTGCTTCGGCCCCTGCACCTAGGTGACCGATGGTGCCAGAGAGGTGCAACGCATGTGCCGAACCTTCAGAGGCCAACCACATGAGCTGCGCCGGATGCAGCGCTTGGCCGCACAGCTGCGCCACCTCATATGCCGCCGCCATTGTGCGCAGCATCGAGAAATTAGACCCACCGCCAATATCTGTGGCCAGCCCCAGACCAACCCCCGCGTGCGTCAGGCCCATGAGGTCAAAAAGACCAGATCCAATAAAAGTATTGGATGTTGGACAATGCACCACAGAGGCGCCGATCTCGGCCAACCGGTCGATCTCGCTTGGCTCAAGATGGATGGCATGGCCATAAAGGCCACGCGCGCCTAGCAGGCCAAATTGCGCGTAGGTCTCGAGATAGTCGCGGGCCTCAGGGAACAGGCTGCGAACCCAGGCGATTTCTTCAGTTTGTTCAGACAGGTGCGTTTGCATCAAACAATCGGGACGCTCCTGCCAGAGCCCGCCCAATGCGGCAAGCTGCTCTGGGGTTGATGTTGGTGAAAACCGAGGGGTGATGGCATAGCTCACGCGGCCCCGGCCGTGCCAGGTATCGATCAATTCTTTGCTGTCATCATAAGCCGATTGCGCCGTGTCGATCAGACCTGTGGGCGCATTGCGATCCATACAGGTTTTGCCCCCCACTACACGCATTCCGCGCGCCTCGGCCGCCTTAAAATAGGCGGTAACAGAAGTAGGCGCGGTGGTGCAAAAGCTGGCCATGGTGGTTGTGCCATGACTGAGGGCAATGTCGAGATAGCGGCTGGCAATTTTGGTGGCGTAATCAGGATCTGCCAAACGTATTTCCTCTGGAAACGTATAGCTGTTCAGCCAGTCAATCAATCGCTTGCCCCAGCTGGCGATAATGGCGGTTTGCGGATAATGCACATGCGCATCGACAAAGCCCGGAACGATGAGATCCGCACCGTAATCGACGATTTTGGCCTGCGGATGGGCTTGGCAGAGCGCCGCGCGCGCGCCAACTTCAGCAATTTTACCTCTCTGCAGTAAAACAGCTCCATCTCGCCTGTGCTGGGTCACGTCTGGCCAGGGCGCCTTGAAAGGGTCGCCTGTGAAACATAGGGTTTGTCCGAGAAGAAGTGTGTCGGCCATGAAAAGCTTTCCAAAAATTCTTTTGCCTGACTTTATCTTGTCATATGAAATGAGACTTCGTAAAGGCAGGTATGACAACTCTTTATGATCCTTCCGTCGAGCCAAACAACGTTTTAGATGCCGAGCGGGTATCTGATGTCCGTGTGGCGGTGGAACATGAAGATACTCAACGGCTTAATGCACTGCTTGACCCTTTGCACCCTGCTGATATCGCTGACCTTTTAGAGCAGGTGAGCGACGTTGTTCGCGCTGGTATATTGCGCCTGTGGAAAGACGGAATCGATGGTGATGTATTATCGGAGCTGGATGACAGTATCCGTGAGGAAATCATCGACGGGCTGGACGCTGCTGAGCTGGCCGTGGCGGTGCGCGACCTGGATTCTGACGATGTGGTTGATCTGCTTGAAGATCTCGACGAGCCGCAACAAGAGGCCATTCTTGACGCATTGGATGATGCGGAGCGGGTTGTTGTTGAGCAATCGCTCTCCTTCCCAGAGGAATCAGCCGGCCGGTTGATGCAGCGTGAAGTTGTCATGGCGCCGGAGCATTGGAACGTGGGGCAAGCGATTGATTACCTGCGCCGCCAAGAAGATTTACCCGAACAGTTTTACCATATGATCCTCATTGACCCGCGTCTGCGTCCAACGGGCTATGTCACACTTGGCAAACTTTTGGGCTCCAGGCGCGCCACGCCGATGCTTGAGATTGCGGAAGACAGTTTTCGCACAATTCCCGTCGATCAACCAGAAAAAGACGTGGCCTATTCCTTTAATCAATATCATCTCATCTCCGCTCCAGTTGTCGACGCCGATGATCGGCTTGTTGGGGTGATTACAATTGATGACGCGATGATCGTGCTTGATGAGGAATATGAAGAGGACATGATGCGTCTTGCGGGGGTTGGGGAAGGCTCACTGTCGGACAGTGTCTTGGATACGACACGCGGCCGGCTGCCTTGGCTTGCGGTGAACCTGGCAACGGCGATCATAGCCTCCTTGGTGATTTCCATGTTTGAAACCACGATTGCGCAATTCGTGGCGCTCGCGGTTTTGATGCCGATTGTTGCATCTATGGGGGGCAATGCCGGCACGCAGTCGCTTACCGTGGCGGTGCGGGCCATAGCCACCAAAGATTTGACCACCTCCAACGTTTGGCGGGTTATCCGTCGTGAAGTCTTGGTGGGGCTGCTCAATGGCATAATCTTTGCAATGGTTCTCGGTGTTGTTGGATGCTTTTGGTTTGGCTCCTCGATCATTGGGTGGGTCCTGGCGCTGGCTATGGTGCTCAATATGGTTGTCGCCGGGCTGGCCGGCACGGTGATCCCAGTTGTTTTGGAGAAAATTGGCATCGATCCGGCTTTGGCCTCGGGTGCCTTTGTGACCACAGTGACTGATGTGGTCGGCTTTTTCGCCTTTCTGGGGCTTGCCGCTTGGATGTTGCTGTGACTCTCGAGGCGCAAAAGACTGAGGCGCGGCGTGCCGCGTTTGCCCGGCGCAAACGGGCCTATTCGGCGCAAAGCGGGGCCAGCGCTGGCGTTTTGTCGGATGTTTTGGCCGGTTATCGTGGTGCGCCGGTGGCGGGCTTCATGCCCATTGGGACCGAAATTGATCCCTCTTCGGCTTTGGCAGAGGCCTCCGCCCATGGACCGGTTGGCCTGCCTGTGATTGAGGCGGCTGGGGCGCCCTTGCGTTTTGCTCTTTATGAGCCTGGCATGCCGATGGTGGAGGGGGCGTTTAAGGCGCTGATTCCCGCCGAACTCACCTGGATGGTGCCCGAGATTGTCATTGTGCCGCTTGTGGCTTGGGATGTGCAGGGTGGCCGTCTGGGCTATGGTGGTGGGTATTACGATCGCACTCTGGAGGGGTTGCGCGCCCGCGGTCCAGTGTTGGCGATTGGCTTTGCTTTCAATGCACAGCAAGCGGATGCATTGCCGTTAGAGCCCACCGATCAACCGCTAGATATGATTGTGACCGAAGACCGCGTCGTGAATTTTTCGCATTAACTCGCAGTTTTCGCATTAATTTGTGTGATATGCGGGTTTTGGCCAACTCTTTGCCGCAAACCGCGCCGCCTTTTGCCCCATGAAAAAACGGAATTGACGGTGCGGCTGGCCAGCTGGGTTGCGGGCGGCTCCAAATTTCATATGCTCCTAGAAGACCGAGGGTCCTGGCAAGAGCTGGCCCAAGCCTGGCAAAAGATCGGGCTGGACAGCACATTGCAGCACAGCTTGGTACATTGTTCTTTGAGAGGAGATCTGATCATGACGGGCAACGCGGCGCATTGGTTTGTGGATCGGCACATTGCAGAGGGGCGCGGCGCGAAAACCGCATTTGAGGAAGCTCGGGAGGGCGGGCGGCAGCTGACCTATGGGGCGCTGGCCGAGGGCGCGGGGCAGGTGGCCGATGCATTGATGCGCTCTGGCATTGGCCGAGAAGCACGCGCGGCGATGTTCGTGCTCGATCAAATCGAGTTCCCACTGATTTTCTGGGGCGCGCTCAAGGCCGGTGTTGTGCCGGTTGCCCTCAACACATTGTTGTCCAGTGACGTCTACAGCGCCATTCTGCGCGACAGCCGTGCTGAGATTGCCTTTGTCTCGCACGAGCTCTGGGATGTGGTGGGGCCTGCGGTGCAAGAATCGCCGCATGTGCGCCAGATTGTTGTGATCGGCCCAGAGGCGCCAGAAGGAACCCTGGCTTGGGGCGCCTTTGTGGCTGGAACCACAGCCGCAGAAACGCTGGAGTGTTCCGGTGATGAAATCGCATTTTGGCTTTATTCATCGGGTTCAACCGGGGCGCCGAAGGGCGTACGGCACGTGCATTCCGCATTGCGCTACACCTGCGAAACATTCGCCAAGCATGTTTTAAATATTCAGGAGAACGACAGGGTATTTTCGGCTGCCAAGTTGTTTTTTGCCTATGGGCTAGGCAATGGCATGTCTTTTCCCATGTCGGTTGGGGCCACCAGCGTGTTGTTTAATGGCCGGCCGACGCCGGACACCGTCAGTCATATTTTAGCGGCCTATCAACCGACGGTTTACTACGGTGTGCCAACCCTCTTTGCCGCGCTGCTGCACAAATGGGAGACCGACGGGGCGCCGCCTCAAGTGCCGCTGCGCTGCTGCACCTCAGCCGGAGAGGCATTGCCCGAGGAGATTGGCCGCAAGTGGCGTGACCTTATGGGCCTTGATATTATAGACGGGGTCGGGTCAACAGAAATGTTGCATATTTTCCTCTCCAACCGGCCCGGAGATGTGCAGTATGGAACATCGGGCACGGCGGTTCCTGGCTATGAGGTTCGGCTTGTGGATGAGGATGGCGCCGAGGTCGGCGCTGGCGTGGTCGGGGAGCTTTTGGTCCGTGGTGGATCTGCAGCGGCCGATTATTGGAATCAACGTGATAAAACCCGCCGAACCTTCGAAGGGGAATGGACCCGCACGGGTGACAAATACGAACGCAGCGCGGCGGGCCGTTACATCTACTGCGGGCGCACAGATGATATGTTTAAGGTCTCAGGTATCTGGGTCAGCCCATTTGAGATTGAACAAGCGCTTATTGCGTTTCCAGCGGTGTTGGAGGCCGCTGTGGTCGCCCATCGCGGTGAGGATGACTTGGAGAAACCCAAGGCGTTTGTTGTGCTTAAACCCGGGCATGGAGTGGAGGAGCTTGAGGGCATACGTTCGTTTATTAAAGAAAAAATTGGGAAGTGGAAGTATCCGCGTTGGATCGAGATCATTGATGACTTGCCGAAAACCGCCACGGGCAAAATCCAACGCTTCAAACTGCGCGGCCGTTCGTGAGTGACCGATGGGCCGACGCAGGACTATTGGAGGCGGGGGGCGATCGGCTGGAATATAGCTGCTTCGGGCCAGCGCCTGGTCAGGCCCCGACCTTGGTGTTGCTGCACGAGGGGCTAGGGTCACGCGATCTTTGGCGTGACTTTCCCAATCGACTCAATGCTGCGACGGGCTGGGGGGTCTGTACCTACTCTCGGGCGGGCTATGGAGGCTCTGAGCCGGCTGCTTTGCCGCGCC
>JAKMFM010000263.1 GCA_022425445.1 Planktomarina sp. | reverse complement strand
CGCGCGGCATAAGAAGAATAAGGAACACCTTCCTTGCCTGTGAAACGACGCACTTCATCCAGTGCCAAGCGGCGATATGCGTCTGCGCTCGGGCTTAGAGACTTGGAATAAACAGACCAATGTAGAGCATCGCGATAATTGCAAATGCACCGATGGCATCCTTGATCGCCTCTTTCGTTTCCAAGCGGCGGGCTTCATCGGCATGCGATTTGCGGCTGTTTGCGAAAAAATTGTTCATGTCCTGCTCCTAACGAATAGTGTTGCCGTTTTGTTCTCACAGAAAACGGCCCAAGTAAAGAACTTTAGTAGAACATTAGTGAACAAATTACTTAACCTACTGATATTAAATGGACTGCTTGATCCTGTTCCATCAACCAAAGCAGGGTTCGCGCCGCCTTGCCACGGCTGCCCGTCAGGGACGGATCGCTTTGCAGCAGCATACGCGCGTCTTGATGAGCGGTCGCCATCAATGCGCTTTGATGCTCAAGATCGGCGACTTTGAACCGTGGCAAGCCCGATTGTGCGGTGCCAATCACATTCCCAGCACCGCGCATTTTCAGATCTTCCTCCGCAATCAGAAATCCATCTTCCGTGTCGCGCATAATGGCCAGTCTGCGTTCGGCGGATTTGCTCAGCGGCGCTTGATACATCAGCAAGCAGGTCGAGGCGGCCTCGCCGCGGCCCACGCGCCCGCGCAATTGATGCATCTGTGCCAGTCCAAAATTTTCCGCACGCTCAATCACAATGATCGTCGCATTTGGCACATCGACCCCAACTTCAATCACTGTGGTGGCGACCAAGACTTTTGTCTTACCCGCCACAAAATCTGCCATGGCGGCGTCCTTCTCAGCCGGCGCCAATTGGCCATGAACCAAGCCGACCAGATCATCACCGAAGGCCGCGCGTAAAATCTTGAACCGTTCCTCAGCCGCGGTCAAATCCATGGTTTCACTCTCTTCAACCAATGGACAAACCCAATAGGCCTGCCGGCCCGAAGCAATCGCCGCCTTCAGTTTGGCGATCACATCCGCCAAACGTGACAGCGGGACCGCGGCGGTGGTAATAGGTTTACGTCCCGGCGGCTTTTCATAGAGGGCCGAGACATCCATATCGCCATATTGGGCCAATTCCAAAGACCGAGGGATCGGCGTGGCGCTCATCACGAGCACATCCACTTTGGTCCCCTTAGCGCCCAATGCCAGACGTTGTTGCACTCCAAACCGGTGCTGCTCATCAATGATCGACAATCGAAGATCTTTAAAGGCAACCGCATCTTGAAACACCGCATGTGTGCCGACAAGAATATCAATTGTGCCATTGGCCAAATCATCGAGCTTTTGACGACGCGCGGCGCTTTTGTCCCGCCCAGTGAGCATATCGACCCGCACCCCGGCGCGATCAGCCAAAGGCCGCAAACCCTCCAAGTGTTGGCGGGCCAATATTTCGGTTGGAGCCATCAAGACGCCTTGTCCGCCACTTTCGACCGCCTGCAATAGGGCCATAAAGCCCACCAATGTTTTCCCAGCTCCCACATCGCCCTGGAGCAGTCGATTCATCCGCCGGGAACTGGCCATATCCGCTCCAATCTCGGAAATGGCTTGGCGCTGTGCTCCAGTGGGCGCATAGGGCAATTGCTCCAACACTTTTCGCTGTAAATCACCAGTACCGGCGGTGATCCGTCCGGTTTTTACGCGCGCTTGCGCACGCGCAATCGCCTTGGTCAGCTGGTGAGCCAGAAATTCGTCATAGGCCAAGCGTTCCCGCGCCGGGCTACGGGCCGCAACATCAGCTGCGCCTTTGGGCGCATGGCATTGGCGCACAGCGGTGGTAAAATCTGGCCAGCCATTGTCGCGCAGCACAGAAGGCTCGATCCATTCATGCAATTCTGGCAGTTTGTCTACCGCCGCCCGCACGGCCTTGCCCATGAGCTTTCCCGAAACCCCGGCGGTGAGCGGGTAGACAGGTTCAAATTGGGGCAACTCGTCTTGTGCCTCAGGCTGCAGAATATACTCGGGATGCACCATTTGGGCCCGATGATCAAAAACCTCAAGCTTGCCAGAAATTAGTCGCTCCTCACCCAGTGGCAAGATCCGCTCAAGATAATCCCCACGCGCATGAAAAAAAATCAATTCAATGGTACTCTGGGCGTCTTCAACTATGATCCGATAGGGTTTACCGCGGCCCCGGGCAGGAACATGTTTGACCACACGGACGCGCACACTGAGGGTTTGCGGTGCGGTCAAGCCCTGTACGCTTTGCACGACGCGCCGATCAACCACTGAATGCGGCAGGGTAAAAATTAAATCGCGCGGCTTTGTAATTTTCAAACCCGCAAAGGCCTTGGCGCTTTTATCCCCCACACCGATCAAAGTGTTGAGCTCGGCAAAAAGCGGGAAAAGAATTTCGGGGCGCGTGTTCATAGCCCTTCAAACAACGCGATCCAGCCCTCTTCATCGAGGGTCTCTATTCCCAAATCAGCCGCTGTTTTTGCCTTGGATCCCGCACCGTCTCCGGCAACCAAAATATCTGTCTTGGCACTCACGGAGCCGGAAACCTTCGCACCGAGCATTTCTGCTCGGGCCTTTGCCTCTGCCCTGGTCATCTTGACCAATGTTCCTGTAAAAACAATGGTCTTTCCGGACACCGGGCTGCTTGCAGTGTCGATCTGCGGCGCGGGGATAACTTGCAAATGCGCCACCAAACATTGCAACGCTGCAAAACGCTCAAGATCTTGAAAAGGTTCAACCACCGATTGAGCCATAACCGCGCCCACCCCATCAATATCAACCAGGGCGGCCGCCGCTGCGCTGCCCGGCACAGCGGCAAGCATTGCTTCGCTGAAGGCCTCCCAAGTTACAAAGCGATTGGCCAGAAGCTTCGCCGCGCCTTCGCCCACATGGCGGATCCCAAGGGCAAAAATCAAACGGTGCAGCTCGATACTGCGCTTCGCGTCGATGCCATCAAACAGTTTTTGAGCAGATTTTTTCCCCCAGCCTTCCAGCTTGCTGACCTGCTGCAAATGCCCGGGACCAAAGCGAGTCTTGAGGGTAAAAATATCCTCAAAGGTGCGAATCCAATTTCTATGATAGAATTGTTCGATCTGCTTCGCGCCGAGCCCTTCGATATCAAAAGCCTGCCGCGAAACGAAATGTTTCAATGACTCAATGGCCAAATCCGCCAAGGGTTCAGCGCCGCTATAGCGCCAAATTGCATCCCCCGGCGCGCGCAGGCCCTGGATGCCCGCTTGTTTGAGCTTTTCTGCAAAGTCAAAAGCCCGGCTATCGGCCGGTCGGCGCGCCAGATCTACATCAGCGATCTTCGGAATAACATCGCCGGCACGGTAAATTTGAACCCAATCACCCACGCGAATATCCTTGCCGCCACGGATGCTTTGACCTTTGCTGTCACGGCCAGTGATGTAATCTTCATTGTGCAAGGTCGCATTAGAGACCACCACGCCGCCAACGGTCACCGGATTGAGACGCGCCACGGGGCTTAAGGCGCCTGTGCGTCCAACTTGAATGTCGATGCCCAGCAATTCAGTCCAAGCCAGCTCCGCAGGAAATTTATGGGCGATGGCCCAACGCGGTGTGGTGGCTCGAAACCCAAGCCGGGCTTGCAACGCTAGATCATCCACCTTGTAGACCATGCCATCTATGTCATAGCCAAGCTCCGCCCGGGCCATTTCAACCGCGCGGTAATGGCTGATCAATTCTTCAGACGTATCACAGGTTTTAAACAGGGTGTTGGTGGAAAACCCCAAGGCGCGCAAGCGCGCCACCGCCTCCGACTGGCTTGGCGCTAAAGGCTCAGAGAGGTCGCCCCAAGCATAGGCGAAAAACAACAATGGGCGTGATTTGGTGATTTGAGCGTCCAATTGCCGCAACGATCCCGCGGCGGCGTTGCGTGGATTTGAGAACGGCTTTTGCCCGGCCTGCTCTTGCGCGAGATTGATAGCGGCAAAATCTGCATGGGTCATATAGACTTCGCCCCGCACCTCTAGGATATCTGGCGCCACACTCAATGTTTTGGGAATATCGGCAATGGTGAGGGCATTGGCCGTCACATCTTCACCGGTTTCTCCGTCCCCGCGCGTTACCGCATGCACCAGCTGCCCCTTTTCGTAGCGCACGGCCAGCGAAAGCCCGTCGATTTTTGGTTCGGCCGTCATGCGCATGTCGGACTGGGGCTTCAGATTTAAGAATTTTTTAAGACGGGCGACGAAGTCTTCCACGTCTTTCGCTTCGAAGGCATTTGACAAAGAAAGCATCGGCTGACGGTGCCGGATCTTGCCGAAGCCCTCTCTCGGTTTTGCCCCGATTTGATCGCTCGGGCTATCGGTTCTTTTCAGGTGTGGAAACCTTTGTTCAATCTGTGCGTTGCGCAGCTTCAGCCGATCAAAGGTCGCGTCATCGATCGACGGGCTGTCATCATGATGATAGGCGCGATTGGCCTGTGCCAAAGCCAACGCCAAGCGCTGCAATTCACTGCGCGCCTGGTCTTCGGACATGTCTGATACTGGTGGATCTTGCGCCATTCCGCCCCCCGGATTCTTCGGGGTAAACTACGGATTGGATCCGATCCCGTCCAGAGGCCTTATGCTTTGCGGTTTGCATCTCATTGCAACGCCCATCGGGCTTGGACCGTGTCTGGAAGTTCAGCAATTAACGTTAAGATCTTACAAGGCTGTGCTCAGAGCGCACAGCGCGCAAAGCCAGCTCGAGGCGAGCGATTGCAACGCCTATGACCAAAAGGCCTAATATAAGGTGCAATTTTGTCTGTTATGCCGAGATCGCCATATCCTGAGCCACATCTTCCGGCTTGGGATCACGCAGCACATATCCGCGCGCCCAATCCATTTCGATATGATTTTTGCGGCCGGTTGCTTCGCTCAACTTCTTATGCAATTTACAAATGAAAACATCTATAATTTTAAGCTCAGGTTCATCCATACCACCGTAAAGATGGTTTAAGAACATTTCCTTGGTCAGCGTTGTTCCTTTGCGCAGACTCAATAACTCTAACATCTGATACTCTTTACCAGTCAGATGTACGGTATTCCCACGTACTTCTAAGGTTTTTCCGTCCAAATTCACCTCGATATCACAGGTCTTTATGATCGATTGAGAATGCCTTTTTGACCAGCGAATGATGGCGTGAATACGCGCAATCAACTCCTCCCGGTGGAACGGCTTGGTCAGACAATCATCAGCGCCAGACCCAAATTCGCGCATTTTATTTTCTGTATCGGTCTCACCAGATAGAATTAAAATCGGCGTATCAATCCGCGCAACACGCAGCTGCCGTAGAACATCATGTCCGTTGATATCCGGCAGAACCAAGTCCAGCAAAATCAGATCGTAGTCGTAGAGTTTGGCTAAATCGCTGCCTTCCTCCCCTAGATCCGTCGTATAAACGTTGAAGTTGGCATGCCCCAGCATAAGTTCAATACTTTTTGACGTGGCAGGATCTTCTTCGATCAAAAGTATCCGCATAAAAATCCCCAATGACAACTAAATACATGTTGAAATAAACTGGTTAATTTAATGTTACCTAAAAATTCCATTTGTGTAAGCTATTGATCAAATTGACGATACCTTTTTAAAGCGGTGGCGCGTAGGGCAGATTCGCCGTGACGGGCCACTGCTGTTTGCCAACTGCTGTATTCATCTTGTGTCAAATCATAGAGGCTACGGGCCTCTTCCAATGAAAGCAGGCCACAACGCACCGCTTTCACGACAGCGGCCTTGCGTGAAGCGACCCAGCGCTTTGTGTTGGGCGGCGGCAGATCTCCGCGGCTTAAATACCCACCATCGGGCAACTGTACTGTGCGCGGACCGCGAACCTTACGAATATACATGCTGCGAGCTCTTTTCTCGCGGCCAAATGACCGCAAAGCACTTAATGTGTTGTGAAGCGCGCGATTTTTGTTATGATAATTTTGCGAAATTCTGTAGGACTGAGCACCTCCCATGCGCCACGACACCCCGTTAAATTCCCTTGGTTTTGCCAAGGCACCCGCAGACACGCGTGTGGTTGTTGCCATGTCAGGCGGGGTAGACAGTTCAGTTGTTGCCGCGGAATTGGCTGCACAAGGCTATGATGTTGTTGGCATTACGCTTCAACTTTATGATCATGGAGCGGCACTTGCCAAAAAGGGCGCTTGCTGTGCTGGCCGCGACATTCACGACGCGCGCCGCGTGGCAGAGGAGCTCAATTTTCCACACTATGTTCTGGACTATGAGAACACCTTTCGCGAGGCTGTGATCGACGATTTTGCTGAAAGCTATCTTGCCGGGGCCACACCTGTCCCTTGTATTCGCTGCAATGAGCGTGTGAAGTTTAAAGACTTGCTGCAAACGGCCAAAGATCTTGATGCGGATTGTATGGCCACGGGCCATTACATCCAACGCAAAATAGGCCCGAACGGTGCACAATTGCACATGGCTGCAGATCAAAATCGAGATCAAAGTTACTTTTTATTCTCGACCACCTCAGAGCAGCTCGACTATCTGCGATTTCCGCTCGGGCATTTGACCTCAAAGGCTGAAACCCGGGCTCTGGCGAGCAAATACGGTCTTGGCGTAGCCGATAAACCAGATAGCCAAGATATTTGCTTCGTGCCTGATGGTGACTATGCTGGGGTGATTGAAAAGCTGCATCCTGGCTCGGCAAAGCCGGGCGATATTGTTGATCAGAGCGGCAAAGTCCTTGGAACCCATAACGGCATTATCCATTACACTATCGGTCAGAGGCGCGGTCTTGGAATCGGCGGGTTGACCGATCCAATCTACGTGGTCCGTTTGGACATCGAAAACCGGGAGGTGGTTGTCGGACCAAAAGAGATGCTGGCGACACGGCAAGTGCGACTTAAGGAGGTCAATTGGCTTGGTGATAAGCCTATGACCGCGCATGCCGAATGGAGCATCGCCGCCAAAGTCAGATCCACCCGCCCGCCGCGCGACGCAGTGCTGCGCCCCTTGTCCGAGACTGAAGCGGTGGTGGAGCTCATGATAGCCGAAGAGGGTGTCGCGCCGGGCCAAGCCTGCGTTTTTTATGACCCCGAGGGCAGCCGAGTTTTGGGTGGGGGGTGGATTACCCGCGGCTAAGCCCGTCCCAACCCCGTAAGAACAGCCCGTGCCGCACGATAGTGCAGGTCCGGATCTCCACGGCCTAGGCGTGTCATCGTCGCCTCGATGGCCTCCTGCTGCGCCGTGGGCGCCGTTAATATGTGCTGCAAAGCGAGTGCAATAGGCTCGGCTGTACAGTTTTTACCGATGAACTCTGGAACAGCGCGGGTCTCTGACACGAGGTTAACCAAGGTCACCGTATCAATTTTAAGCATAGAGCCGATCACCAGCCGCGAGATAAGGCCCATGTTATAGGCAATCACCATCGGAGTGCCCACCGCAGCCAGCTCAAGCGATACGGTGCCAGAGGCCGCCAGAGCCGCTGTTGCGGCACTATAGGCCACCAGCCGCTCCTCAGCTGCGGCTTTCGCGCTGTGTCCGGAGCCTGTGATCAGCCGTTTTTCCTGCGGCAAACCATCGATTTGAGCCTGCAAGAGCGGCGCCAGATGTGGCAATGTCGGAAAAATAAGCTGAAACTCTCCAAAACAAGGCTGCGATAAGACCTCGCAGAATACGGGCAACAGGCGCTTGATTTCTGAGGCTCGAGAGCCCGGTAAAATCACCAAGGACTCCCGCGCTGGATCTAAGTTGAAATCAGCTTGAAACTGGGCTATCTGTTTGGAAGTGATTGGCGATTGAGCTGCAATCGGATGGCCCACAAAATCGCAGGCCATGCCTTCCGACTCCATATAGGGCGGCTCAAATGGCAGGAGCGCCAGCACATGATCGATGTAGCCTGCCATTTTCTTGGCACGCCCCGCGCGCCACGCCCAAACGGAGGGTGCAACATAATGGCACGTTCTGATCCTAGGGTCAGCACTCCGCACAGCCCGCGCCACCCGCAAACAAAAATCAGGACTGTCGATGGTGATCAAAATATCTGCCTTCCAAGCCAAGACTTCAGCCACGGTTTCATGCAACCGACGCTTTAGGGAAAAATATTTTGGCAAAACCTCAGCCAACCCCATGACAGAGAGCTCTGACATATCAAACAAGCTGTCCAAACCTTCGCTTTGCATCTCCGGCCCAGCGACCCCGCGGAAGCTCACATCGGAAACCAAATGGCGCAACCCGCGCATTAGATCCGCACCAAGACGATCGCCCGAAGCTTCACCCGCCACCACAAACACTTTCACGGCTCGGCCTCACAAACCCAAAGGAAAAGCCCCAACCGGTCCGCCTCAGCGATGATTTTTGGTAAATCCAGCGCAACCACGCCGCCTTGCGCAATCGCAACGCCCGCCAGCCCCGCCTGCGCTACCTGCTCCATCGTCTCAGGACCTATAGCCGGCAGGTCCATGCGCCGCTCTTGCCCCTCCTTGGGAGCTTTATAAAGTAACCCGCCCTCAGGCCAATCTGTAGGACGCTCAGATGAGAGGCTGGACAACATCCACCGGGTGCCACCAAACGCCTCAACGGCCATAACATGACCAGAAGCCACCACGCAGCCCTGCCCGATATCCAAAGCTGAGAGACCCGCAATCACCGAATGAGCCCGCGCCACATCGCGTCGCTCTTGTTCGATTGGCTGGCGAATGCTCAACACACCGCCCGGCGGCAAAAGCTCTGGCACGAGATGGGTAAATCCAATCACTTCAAACCCGGCCTGTTCGAAAATATCAACAACGGCGCGTAACGCGGCGTCATCGCTACCAGAAAGCGCCCTAGAGATTTGCGCCACCAAGGGCTGCGTGGCCGCATCAATTTGCTCGGGATCGATCTTTGGACGCCTGATCGCGCCGGCAAAACAAACCTGCAAGACCCCGCGCTCTTTCAATACCCTTAAGAATGTTCCGAGGGTTTCAAGCCGAAGTGTCAAATCAACAGCCAGACCCTCAGGCGAAAATTGCTCAAGAGCCGCAATGACAGGCGCATGGGACATGTTACGAACAATCAGACCTGGCAAGGCGCCCTGCCCGCATATCAGCGCCAGCATCTGTTCAACCCGGCGTCAAAAAGGAGCGACCGCTGTCGCCCAAAATAAAATCGACAATCTCCTTAACATAGGCGCTGTCTGTTTCCTCACCCAGGCGTTTTGCACGATCTTGAAATGCGCCCTCCCCTTGGGCCAGCATCTGAAACGCAGCGCGCAGAGCCGTAATGTCCTCGCGATCGACGCCTCGGCGCTTAAGCCCAACAAGATTGAGCCCATCTAACTCACCCCGTGACGCCTGCACCAGACCGTAAGGTATCACATCATGGGTCACCATAGTCACAGCACCAATAATAGCGCCCCTTCCAAGGCGTACGAATTGATGCACGCCACAAAGTCCGCCGACGATCACATCATCCTCAATGACAACATGGCCAGCGATCGCCGCAGAATTTACGATAATGACCCGGTTTCCAAGGCGCGCGTCATGGGCAATGTGGCAGCCTGCCATCAGCAAACAGTCATCACCGATCGAGGTTACACCGCCGCCGCCTGCGGTGCCAAGATTGATGGTGACAT
>JAKMFM010000151.1 GCA_022425445.1 Planktomarina sp. | reverse complement strand
GAAAAGCGATTGCGTATGGCCATAGGGCACCTCTGGTTTACGAGTTAAGAATATAATGCTGGCCGCCTAAATGCGTGTATTCGGTTGGGCCAGGATCATAATCGAGCGGATGAATAGGGGAAGGGATCGGTTTGCTTTCGAAGTCTGCCTTCAAGGTTCTTCGGCGCGGGTCTGCTACGGGCACCGCTGACATAAGCGTTTTGGTGTAATCATGTCTGGGGTCCTCGAAAACTTCTTGGCGCGTGCCGATCTCGACGATCCGTCCCAAGTACATGACTGCAACGTGATGGCTGACGCGTTCAACTACCGCCATATCGTGGCTGATGAAGAGCATGGAGATACCAAGCTCGGCCTGCAGCTCTAACATAAGATTCAAGACCTGCGCTTGAACAGAGACATCCAGCGCGCTGACAGCCTCATCGGCAATCAGAAGTTTGGGGTTTAATGCCAAGGCGCGGGCGATGGCGATGCGTTGGCGTTGGCCTCCGGACAGCTCATGGGGAAAGCGGCGCATGAAGGCGCGGGGCAATTCGACCCTATCGAACAATCCTGCCACGCGATCCATTAATTCGGAGCCCTGAGCCATATTGTAATTCTTCATAGGCTCAGCGACTTGATCGGCCAGGGTCATTTGAGGATTTAAGGATGCAAAAGGGTCCTGAAACACCATTTGCATATCACGCCGCGCTTCGCGAAGGCCGGCCGAACCCAGTGCCAAAACATCCATATTGCCGAGCTTGATGGAGCCTGATTGTGGCTCCTCTAAACGTAGAATTGAGCGGCCACAGGTCGATTTTCCGGACCCTGACTCGCCAACCAAGCTGAGGGTGGCACCTTTTTTGATAGAAAACGAAACATTCTCCAAAGCATGCACCCGTGCAACTGTGCGGCGAAAAAAGCCACCTTTCACGTTAAAGCGCGTGGTCAAATTGCGCACATCGAGCAGCACTTCCTCTGTGGGGGGAACCGAGCCTATCAGCGATTTTTCCGGCTGGCCAATTAAGCTCAGAGGTTTGGGGATCGGCTGGCCCCGCATTTCACCCAGCTTGGGCACAGCGGCGAGTAAGTTTTGTGTGTAGGGGTGCTGTGGGTTCTTAAAAATATCCTCGACGAGGCCTTCCTCGACTTTCTCGCCGCGAAACATCACCACAACGCGATCGGCCATCTGTGCCACCACGGCCATATCATGGGTGATGAACATGACAGCCGTGCCAGTCTCCTTTTTGAGCTTATTCATCAGCCCGAGAATTTCAGCCTGAATGGTGACATCCAGAGCGGTGGTTGGCTCATCGGCAATCAAGAGTCGGGGTTCGCAGGCGAGCGCCATGGCGATGACCACCCTTTGGCGCATGCCGCCGGACAATTCATGTGGATACTGACCGAGCCGCCGCTCGGGCTCGGGAATGCGCACTTGCCGCAATAGGTCAATTGCGCGGCTGCGGGCGGCCGCCTTGCTTAGGCCCATATGCAGCCGCAAACCTTCCATAAGCTGTCGCCCGATGGTGAAGACCGGGTTGAGGGAGGTCATGGGTTCTTGGAAAATCATACCAATCTCGCGGCCACGAATGGCGCGCATGTCTTTGGGATCTATACTGCGCAAATCAATCTGCCCGGCAGCGCCACGATCGAACAATAGCCGGCCGTCTGAAATTTCTCCGCCGCCATATTCCACAAGGCGCATGAGGCTGAGGGATGATACAGATTTGCCTGAACCGCTTTCGCCAACGATGGCCACAGTCTCTCCGGCTGCAATGTCAAAGCTCACCCCTTTCACGGCTTCGACTGGCCCATCATGGGTTTGAAACTCCACTTTTAAATTTTCAAAACGCGCAATCGGATGATCTAACATCATAACCTCATTGGGTAATCGTTCATATTTTCAAAGGATTAAACACAATTTTCCCGGCTGTGCATTGGCCCCCTTTGGGTCCATTCTGCGTTTGGCACTGGTACTTGTCTAGTTAAAAAATACTTGATTTTTTGGGCAAGCCAGTTGTTGATGAGGTCACGATGGGGATGCTGACGGTATTTTTCTGAAAAAATTCGCTGTGAATTTTTCCAAATGTTGTGAAATACTTTTTTAAATAAATTCCCGCAGAGACGAATTATTAGGGAGAGAAACATGAAACATTTTGCACTCATGTTCGGATCAGCAGCGCTGGTCGGGATGAGCACAATGGCAGTGGCCGATGGCCATGAAGCTCGTGGAAGAGATGGCGAAGTCAAGATAATCTACTGGCAAGCGCCGTCGATTCTAAATCCATTTTTGTCAGGCGGCACGAAAGATGTGGAAAGCGCATCTTTGGTGATTGAGCCTTTGGCGCGCTACAATGAAAAAGGTGAATTGGTGCCTTGGCTCGTGGACAGTGTTCCGACTGTGGCCAACGGCGGCGTGAGCGCAGATCTCACCTCTATCACCTGGAACATCACACCCGGTATCACATGGTCGGACGGCACGCCCTTCACCTCTGCAGATGTGAAGTTCACCTATGAATACTGCACCCATCCTGAAGGTGGCTGTGCGCAGGTGACAAAATTCAATGGCGTAAGCTCTGTGGAGACACCAGATGCTCAGACCGTTGTGGTGAATTTTCAACAGCAAACACCCTTCCCCTATGGACCCTTCGTGGGCGGTGAAAGCCCGATTTTGCAAGCAGCGCAATTTGCCGATTGTGTTGGCGCAAAGGCCTCCGAATGTACCGAAGAGAACTTTAACCCCATCGGCACGGGCGCATATGTGGTTGATGAATTTCGTCCCAATGACGTGATTGTTCTATCGGCGAATGACAACTACCGCGAAGCGGGCAAGCCGGCCTTTGCCAAAGTCACCTTTAAAGGTGGCGGCGATGCAGCGGCTGCGGGTCGCTCTGTGATGGAAACCGGCGAATATGACTACGCTTGGAATCTCCAGCTGGCACCAGATGTGATTGCGCAGATGGAAGCGGCCGGTAAAGGCACGCCTGTGGCGGGCTTTGGTCCTTTGGTCGAGCGCATCATGCTCAACCACACCAACCCAGATCCAGCGCTGGGCCCGGATGAACGGTCTGTGATCCGTCCGCATCCATTTTTGCAAGATCCAGCGGTTTACAAAGCCATGTCGATGGCCATTGATCGGGAGCTTTTGGTTGAAATCGGCTATGGCAAAGCGGGCAAAGTGACCTGTAACTGGGTACCGGCGCCAGCAGCTGTGAATTCAGACACATTCGATTGCTCGACTCAAGATATCGCGGGTGCAAATGCGATGCTTGATGCGGCTGGTATTGTCGATACAGATGGTGACGGGGTACGAGAAAAAGACGGCGTGCCGCTGCGCATGACCTATCAAACCTCCACAAACGCTGTGCGCCAGGACTTCCAAGCTCTGATCAAACAGTGGTGGAGTGAGATTGGTATTGATACAGAATTACGCAACATCAGTGCCTCTGTCTTTTTTGGCGGAGATCCTGGATCACCTGATACATTCCAAAAATTCTATGCAGATTTGGAAATGTACGCCAACACGTTCAACGGAACAGATCCTCAGAGCTATCTCGCAAACCTTCTGTGTGACAAAGCGCCATCGCCAGCCTCACAATGGCAGGGTGAGAATATCGCGCGCTTCTGTTCGGCGGAATATGACGCCTTGCACGCGCAATTGGCCACAACAGCCGATGCCGGCGAGCGCGCATCTATTGCCCGCCAGCTGAACGATATGGCTGTCTCTGAAGGCGCGATGATCCCACTGGTACACCGGGGCCGCTTGTCTGCCCATGCCAATACTCTGGGCGGTGTTGTCTTGAATGTTTGGGACAGTGAGCTTTGGAATGCGGCCGACTGGCATCGTTTGAAGTAAATTTTGCGGCGCCCTGCCTTGGGGTGGGGCGCCCATTTGCAAACTGTTTTAAAGAAAATGAGCTAAATCGCCGATGCTAACATTTACCATCCGTCGTCTTGTCCTCGCGGTTCCGACGCTTTTGTTCATTTCCCTTGTGATATTTTTACTGCTGCAATTGGCCCCTGGCGATCCTATGGCACAGGTGCCGTTGACCGTTCCGCCGGAGGTGAAACAGCAAATGCGCGAAGCGCTGGGTCTTGGGCAACCGATCCATATTCAATACATCAAATGGATTATTCAATTTTTTTGGATTGAACCGCTGAATGGTATTGATGCGCTTTTCGGCACGAGCTTGGCAGAAGGACAGCTCAGGGTCATCTCTTGGCAAACCCGCTCACCGGTGATTGACATCGTTATCCAACGCTTACCGCAAACGCTGTGGGTTGTGGGTGTGGCCTATGTGGTGGGTATTCTCATCGCCTTGCCGATTGGAATAATCTCTGCTTATCGGCAATATTCCATCTTCGACCAAGCCGGAACCTTCATCACGATGATCGGATTTTCAGTGCCCCCGTTTTTTTCTGGGGTTTTGGTTATTGTGATTTTCTCGGTGCAGCTGGGTTGGTTCCCGTCGATCTACGACACGATGCATGTGGTTGATGATTGGGCCAGTTTTAAAGTACAGATTTGGCAGATGTTCCTGCCGGTTATGGTTCTGGCTCTGCAGATCACCAGCCAAATCAGCCGCTTCATGCGCGCTTCGATGCTTGACAACCTTAGCCATGACTATGTGCGCACCGCCCGCGCCAAAGGATTGAGCGAAGCCAGCGTGGTTTTGGTTCATGTTCTGCGCAATTCTATGATCCCAGTGGTGACGGTGATCGCCCTTGGAGTGCCATCGATTTTTGGGGGCGCGATCATTACAGAGCAAGTCTTCAAGGTGAATGGAATTGGTCAACTGCTCATCACCGCCATTCAGGCCAACGATCTGCCGATGGTGCAAACCTTGACCTTCATTTTCGCAATTTTAATCGTGCTGTTCAATTTGATTGCCGATGTGCTTTATGGCCTTTTAGACCCAAGGATCCGCTATGACTGAGCTATCCGATCCCCTCGATATCAACCGCCCACCTTCCAATCGTTGGACGGAGGTTTGGCGGCAGTTTCGCGCTCACAAAGGTGCGATGGCCGGGGCTGTGGTCTTCGGGCTCATCATTTTGGGTGTTTTTCTGGGGCCATTCGTCTATCCACATGACGCCCAATATCTGCCGTCTGGACGGGATTTTATCACCCTACGGGACACGCGGCCGATCTATGTCACGCTTTGGGATCCGAGCGCGAAGGTGAATTGGCACTATGTGCTGGGCACAGATAATTTGGGTCGGGATAATTTGGCGCGGTTTCTGTCCGGCGGGCGGGTGTCCATCTCGGTTGGTTTGACCGCGATGATCCTATCCATTGTTCTGGGCACCTTTGTCGGGCTGATCGCAGGTTTTTTCCGGCTCTGTGACGGGCCGCTGATGCGGCTGACCGATCTATTTTTGGCCCTGCCGATTTTGCCTTTGATCTTGGTGGCCTCTGTGTTGTTCCGCGAGAGCTTGGCCTTGTCGCTTGGGCCTGAGATGGGCACATTTTTACTCATCGTGGGGCTGATCGGGTTGACCAGTTGGATGCAAACGGCGCGCATTGTGCGAGGGGATGTTTTGGCGCTCAAAGAGCGGGAGTTCATTCTTGCGGCCCGGTCGATTGGCACCACGCCACGCAATCTGATTTTGAATCATATCCTGCCTAATGTCATGTCACCAATTTTAGTGTCAGCCACTTTAGGAATTGCCACGGCCATCATTACTGAGAGTGCGCTGTCGTTTCTGGGGTTTGGTTTCCCTCCAGATTTCCCGACCTGGGGTAAATTGCTCAATGACGCGGTAGATCGGATGACTCTCTATCCAGAGCGCGTTATCTGGCCGGGGACTTTGATTTCTTTGACGGTTTTGAGTGTGAACTATCTTGGCGATGGTCTCAGGGACGCACTGGATCCGCGCAGTCGCAGCCGTTAAA
>JAKMFM010000136.1 GCA_022425445.1 Planktomarina sp. | reverse complement strand
TTGCAGGACAAAGCCACTGGGGCTATTTCAGCCTCACCAAACGGATGCGGGCGTAGCTCAGGGGTAGAGCATAACCTTGCCAAGGTTAGGGTCGAGAGTTCGAATCTCTTCGCCCGCTCCAATTGGTAAAAAACTCCCGCGGGCAACGCGGGTTTTTTTATGTCTAACTGTCGCGTCTACTTCTTCGCCACCTTTGCATCACCTCCCCACCACAGCACGTTTCATTTACAGGTTTGCTATGCGTTTTGCACATAGCGGGAATGCATCGTTAAGTATTGCTGCGCTGCCGCATTTTCCGCTATCACGGCCTCAGCTAGAATTTCCTCCCGAAATCGAAGCATAGACTGGCGGTACCCTTCGGTACCGCCTTTTTTTTGCTTGAAACCCTACACCACCCGCAGCAAGGCGACAGTTGTCACTGCTTGCCCCTTCTCAACAGCGCACAAGCGGATTATAAGGCTCAGGAACATAAAGGGTAGACCATGCGCACAGTCCAAATTTCCCGCGATACCGCAGAGACCAAAATATCAGTCGACCTCAATCTCGATGGCACCGGACTCTACGACAATCAGACCGGCATCGGCTTTTTCGACCACATGCTCGATCAACTGGCCCGTCATGCCTTGATGGATATGACCGTGCGCTGCTCCGGGGATTTGCACATTGATGACCATCATACGGTCGAAGATGTGGGCATCGCCTTGGGCCAGGCCCTGACCCAGGCTCTGGGCGACAAACGCGGCATTCGGCGCTATGGCGATTGCCTGCTGGCGATGGATGATGCATTGGTGCGCTGCGCTCTCGATCTTTCCGGCCGTCCCTATTTGGCTTGGAACCTTGATCTGCCAACCCAAAAAATTGGCACTTTTGACACGGAATTAGTGCGTGAATTTTTTCAGGCGCTCTCAACCCACGGGGGCATCACCCTGCATGTAGATAAATTACACGGGATAAACAGCCATCATATTGCGGAGGCGACCTTTAAATCCGTCGCCCGCGCGCTGCGCGATGCGTTGGAAACCGATCCACGCAAATCTGATACGATACCATCGACCAAAGGCAGCCTTTAAGCTCATGCTGACAGCCTTAATCGATTATGAGAGCGGAAACTTGCATTCAGCGCAAAAGGCCTTTGAGCGCATGGCGGCAGAGCTGCCCAATGAGGAGGTCATTGTCACCTCTGATCCTGAGGTGCTACGCCATGCGGACCGGCTGGTCTTGCCAGGGGACGGCGCCTTTCCCGCATGTAAAGCGGCCTTGGTAGAAAAAACGGGTCTGTATGAGGCCTTGCTGGAGGCGGTAGAAGAAGATGCCAAACCCTTTTTGGGCATCTGCGTTGGCATGCAAATGATGGCGCGTTTCGGCCATGAATATCAAACCACCTCCGGCTTGGGTTGGATCGCGGGAGATATCCGGCCGATTGAACCGACTGTTTCCAGCCTGAAAGTGCCACATATGGGTTGGAATGATTTGGTGATTACCGGCGCGCACCCTGTGCTGGCGGGGCTAAAGACTGGCGATCACGCCTATTTTGTCCATTCTTATCAATTTGTCCTCGAGGACATGACCCAAAGATTTGCGCATGTGGACTATGACGGTGAAATCTCTGCGATTGTCGGCTCTGGCACGCGTATCGGCATGCAGTTCCATCCTGAGAAAAGTCAAAGCACCGGGCTTCGCCTGATCTCAAATTTCCTCAATTGGCGCCCCTAGCGGCCAAACTTTACGCAAGGCGAGACCCTATGATCCTTTACCCCGCAATTGATCTCAAAGACGGCCAAGCCGTGCGCCTTTATAAGGGCGAAATGGACCAAGCGACTGTGTTTAACGATAGCCCCGCAGATCAGGCTTTGGCCTTTGAGCGAGCTGGCTGTAGCTGGATTCATCTGGTGGATCTCAATGGTGCCTTCGCAGGCACGCCAGTCAATGATGCCAGCGTGCGCGAAATTCTCTCATCTGTTTCGGTGCCATGCCAATTGGGCGGCGGAATTCGCGACATGGCAACGATAGCAGCCTGGATTGACCTTGGGTTGTCACGGGTCATCCTCGGCACAGTGGCCGTCGAAAACCCGGCCTTGGTGCGCGAAGCTGCAAAAGCGTATCCTGGGAAAATTGCCGTCGGGCTTGATGCCCGCGACGGCCGGGTGGCGACCCGTGGCTGGGCCACAAAAACCGATATTATGATCACAGATTTAGCCAAACAGTTCGAGCAGGACGGTATTGCCGCAATTATTTATACAGACATTAACCGCGATGGCGCCATGGGCGGACCGAATATCGCCGCCACCGAAGATTTGGCGCGCGCGGTGTCCATTCCAGTGATTGCCTCGGGTGGGGTGTCCAGCCTGCAAGATCTACGCGAGTTGAAGGCCACGGGCGTGATCTCTGGAGCCATTTCAGGGCGGGCTCTCTATGATGGGGCGATTGATTTGCCGCAGGCTTTGGCGGCCCTGGCATGACCCGCAACGCGCGCGTAGGAGACAGATCATGCTAAAAACACGGATCATACCTTGCTTGGACGTGGCTGACGGGCGCGTGGTCAAAGGGGTGAATTTTGTTGACCTGGTGGACGCAGGCGACCCCGTGGAAGCGGCGCGGGCCTATGATGCGGCCGGGGCTGACGAATTGTGCTTTCTTGATATCAAAGCCACCCATGAAAACCGCGGCACACTGTATGATCTCGCCCGGCGAACAGCCGAGCAATGTTTCATGCCCCTGACCGTTGGTGGCGGAGTGCGCAGCCCCGACGATGTGCGCAACCTTTTGTTGGCAGGTGCAGATAAGGTCAGCTTCAATTCTGCCGCTGTGGCAAATCCCGATGTCATCGCCCAATCTGCCAATCAATTTGGCAGCCAATGTATTGTCGTGGCAATAGACGCCAAAACCGTAGCTCCAGGCAAATGGGAAATTTTCACCCATGGCGGGCGGCGCGCGACTGGGATTGACGCCATAGATTTTGCCCGCACAGTTGTCTCCAAGGGCGCTGGTGAAATATTGCTGACCTCTATGGATCGCGACGGCACGCGCGCCGGCTTCAACCTGCCATTGACTCGTGCGATTTCGGACGCGACGTCGGTGCCCGTGATCGCCTCCGGAGGCGTGGGCCTTTTGGAACACCTGGTGGAAGGTGTCACCCAAGGAGGCGCAAGTGCTGTTTTGGCCGCATCAATTTTCCATTTTGGAGATTTCACCATTCAGGAAGCCAAAACCCATATGGCCGCGGCCGGAATTCCAATGAGGATGTCATGACATTACACGAGCTCGAGCAGATCATCATTGCGCGCAAATCCGCAGATCCCGGCAGCAGCTGGACCGCGCAACTCCTGTCAAAGGGTCCGGACAAATGCGCCGCGAAATTTGGTGAAGAAGCTGTTGAGGCCCTGATCGAGGCGGTCAAAGGGGATCGCGCAGCGCTCACATCTGAGGCAGCCGATGTCCTTTATCACCTGCTGGTGATGCTGGCCTCCCGTGACGTCGCCTTGGACGATGTTTTTGCCGAGCTGTCCCGTCGCACCGCTCAATCCGGCCTTGACGAAAAAGCCCGTCGCTAAGCCAATTCGCCCGATTGGCGGGTAACAGCATAAAGGCCGACAGCCGCGGCATTGGAAACGTTGAGCGAGCCAAATCCCCCCGCTGCTGAAATTTTGACTAGGGCGTCACAAGTGTCTTTCGTGCGCTCCCGCAAGCCCGGCCCTTCCGCCCCCAGCACCAAAGCCGTTGGGCCTATGTGACGGCCCAATGTGGCCTCCAATGTCGATTCTGCTTCACCGTCCAGTCCAAAAATGAAATAGCCCATCGTCTTCAGCCGCTCCATCGTGTCCGCAAGATTTTGCACCCGAAGGTAGGGCTGCCGCTCCAATGCGCCGCTCGCCGTTTTGGCCAAGGCCCCTGTTTCTGGTGCAGAATGGCGATGCGGCGCAATGACGGCTGCGGCGCCAAACACCTCTGCTGAGCGCAAAATCGCCCCCACGTTATGGGGATCTGTCACCCGATCCAGCAACAAAATGACGGGCGCCTCACCGGGCCGCACCGCAGCCACCTCATTCAAAGGTCCCCAATCGAGGGCTTTAACTTCCAATGCAGCCCCTTGATGCACTGACTGAGGATCAATCGGTGCCGAAAATTTGCGCGGATCTACAATCTCAGGCTCCAAACCCCCTTGTGCGATGGCCTCACCAAGACGATCGCATGCGTTTTTAGTCACCAGCAATCGCAGCTTCATTCTCTTTGGGTTCAAGAGCGCATCTCGCACCGCATGAATGCCGAACAGCCAAATGGTTTCCGCCGCGGCAGCGCGCTTTTCTCGCTCTTTTTGAACAATCCATGTGGGTTTTTTCATCTGTCATCCGTTCCAAGTCGATGGAACCTTATGCAGCGCTGACGCGGCAAAGCGCAAGCCAAATTCTATTGCATTTTCAGGTCGTATCGCACCATCCACGCCCCGACCGGCGTCGCACGTTCCGGGTATCCGCGTCACAGACTGCTTTAGTTTTCAGTGGACATGTCGCTACGGCGAGGAGCGCGACTATGGCTCCATCGGTTAGGAGCTTTTAAGCTTTCGAGACCTGCGGTACACGGGCTGCCTTGCGCGCCGAACCGCCCAGAGATAGGATCCAACAAATATGGCGAAAATCCACACAACACGACAACCGCAGCGCCCGTTTGCCTTTGATAGACAACAGCCAGCACCATTGGAACAATAGCCAAAGGCGAAAAAATTAACCACTTGCCACGCCACAGCGCTGCGCATAATTCGCGAAGGTCAATTTCATCATCGGTAAAGTCGGGTTTAAATTCGGCCAAAAAATCATGCACACCAGCTAAATAAATATTTTTATCACGTAAATATAACCACACCGCCCAGGCCAGACCAAAAAAATCAAAGGTGCCCAGGCTGAGTGGAGATCACTCGAATTAAGTCACTGTGCGATGCAAAACTGCGCATCGAACCACAGGTTGAGTAATGATAACAAATTTTTCAGAGAATTACCACGCTACTGGGCACAGGTTCCTGTCCAATTAAGCAGGTCCCCAAACGCGCGCAGCGCATGTGTCAGCGTAGAATTCGATCCAAGCCGATCGTCTGTCCGAATGGAGGTTTAAACGCTTATTTCGGCTTCAGCTTATCTCAGACAATTTTCGGGTTGACGCGCGATTTTCTAAGTCGTACTCGTGCCCAAACCGAGGCACTTGCCTTAGTTCAAAGTGGGCGACAGGCCGCAAGGTGTGGCAGGGGACTGTAACTCCCTCGCGGAGACGCACGCCTGGTTCGATTCCAGGGTCGCCCACCACTTTCTCATAAAAATCTTGATAACTTGCCATGCATTTCACCAAAGAGATGGTGTACCGCCCCTCAGGTCAACGCTGCGCGCCTTTGTGATTTGCGCTCTGCCAAACCTGCAAGTCGATGGGCGCAAGGGGGGCAAGCCCGAGGATGGCATCACTGAGCTTTTCAGCCAGCATGATCGTGGGCGCATTGGTATTGCCATTGGTCACAAAGGGCATAATCGAGGCGTCCACAACCCGCAGCCCAGACACCCCGTGCACCCTGCCTTGTGGATCCACAACCGCCAGCCGGTCCGTCGCCGGCCCCATGCGGGCCGTACACGACAAATGCCATTGTGAGCTGGTATGGCTGGTCAACTTTGCATCAAGCTCCGCCTCAAATTGACAGGCCGCGCCTGGGAAAATTTCAACACCTTTGAGAACAGAAAACGCAGGCTGTTCCACCAATTCACGCACCCAATGAATGCCTTTTCGCATCAATTCGCGATCCCTTGGATCTTGCAGATAATTGGCCAAGATTCGCGGAGGATCAGCCGGGTTATCCGATCGTAACTCAATCGAACCACGGCTGTGCGCACGCATCAAACCTACATGAATTTGAAAGGCATGTTCTTTCAAAGGTGACCAATTTTCATCCACCGCAATTGGAGAAATGGTCAGCTGTATGTCAGGATATTCCACCCCCGCATCCGACCGAATGCAAGCCACAGCGTCAAAGTGATTGGACGCACACAGCCCGTCACCCGCAATCAGCCAGCGAATGCCCGCAGCAGCCATAGCCCAGGGTTTCGTCTTTGGCCAAAGAGACACTGGCTGCAAGCATCTAAATTGCAATACAAAATCTGGATGATCCTGTAGGTTTTGCCCCACCCCTGGCAAGTCCGCCGTCACCGCAATGCCCATGGACTCCAGATGGGATTTGGGCCCAATACCAGACAACAACAATAGATGCGGTGAGCCGACCGCACCGGCAGAAAGCAGGACTTCTTGCCGCGCCATCACATTTACAAGCGCGCCCTTTTGATCACGATACAAGACACCCGTCACCCGATCACCGGACATAATCAAGCGATGCACCAAAGCCTGCGTTACGATTGTCAGATTCTTGCGCCCGCGCGCGGGATCCAAGTAAGCGCGCGCAGCGCTCCAACGTTGGCCTTTGAAAACAGTTCGGTCGAAAACACCAAAACCTTCTTGGCAATAGCCGCTGATATCATCCGTTCGTTGATATCCTGCTTGAGCGCCAGCTTCCAAAAACGCCTGCGCCAGCGTTTCGGTGGCTTCAGCCCGTTGCACATTAAGCGGGCCTTCTGTGCCGCGAAACGCATCAGCGCCACCGCTATAGCTCTCCATGCGTTTGAAATAGGGCAGAACATCTGCGTAGCTCCACCCTTCACAACCGGCTTGGCGCCACCCCTCATAATCCAGCGCATGACCGCGGATAAAACACATGCCATTGATCGAAGACGATCCCCCAAGGGTTTTGCCCCGATCGTGCTGAAGTTGGCGACCGTCTAGTTCTGGCTCCGCTTCCCCTTGAAAAGACCAATTGTGTTTTGTGCTCTTAAGGTTGGACAAACAGGCTGCCGGCATTCTTATGGACAGCGCCTTATCTTCCAGCCCAGCCTCCAGCAAAAGCACCCGGTTGCCTCGGTCACGGCTCAAACGGTTCGCCAAAACACAGCCAGCCGACCCAGCACCGACGATAATATAATC
>JAKMFM010000124.1 GCA_022425445.1 Planktomarina sp. | reverse complement strand
GTTGGTGACAAATTGGCGATTATCCCGGAGATTACTGGTCGCGCTTGGATAACCGGCACCCACCAACATATGCTTGATCCAGATGACCCTTGGCCTGAAGGTTACCGCTTGACTGATACATGGCCATCTTTCGGATCAACGTTATAGGGCGTCATTCGAATTTGTCAGACGAATAAAACTTCATATCGGGTTGCTTGTGCAGCTTAAATCTATGCGGTCAATAGTTGACATCATTCAGCTAGCGCGGCGTCCTGTGCGTCTCAACCAGTTTTAGTCCAACCGAACATTCAAATTAAATTACTTTTAATTCAATTTCTTGAATAAATAGAAATGTACTTCTTGACTTCTCTGCTAAAAATAGCACCCTGATGGTCTGACAGCTGTGGAGTATCGCTATGATGACAGCGCTTAATTTATCAAAACTGAGCGTTATTCTTTACTTTCTTGCAACAGCGCTTTTTGCTCAGACTGGAGGTGAGCGGATCCGCTTAGCTGGAACCGTTGTTGCAGACAATATGACTGGGCTGTCTTATCGCGTTCGTGGTTGTATCACGTCCATTTCAAAAGAGGCTACAAACACAGGCAGCGCTGCTGTTAACCAGGAACTTATTAAGCTGGACGATCGTGTGGCTAAGATGGCAGTAGCAACGGCCGTAGCTCGAGTCAAAGATTTAGAGGCTGAAGTTGGCGATAGCGAATTCAGTATTACCACAGTCCACGCTGAAATCATTCGCGTCCAAGAAGAGCAAGACTTTGTGGTACGAGAATTTGAGAGGACACGTCTCTTGTTTCAAAGAGGGCTCGTGAATGAGACTACTTTGGAAGCGGCAGCACGGCGAAAAATGGAGGCAAATTTCGCCTTGGAGAGGATACAAGAGGACTTGCAACGCGCTCTGTCTGGAAAATCGCGCGCAAAAATAGCTTTAGATATCGGGCTTTTAGAGCTGAATGCCCGTCAATCTGACCTCGAAGAATTTACAATCCACGCACCCTTCAGAGGAGTTTTATTGAATTTTAATCCAAAAGTTGGTGACTGCGTATCACAAGGCGCCTTAGCGGCACAGATTTATAAGCCAAACGACAAGAGCGTAGAGACCTTTGCATTCATGAACAACCTTGTTGATGCAAACCAATTTGGCCTTACTATAGGCAACCCTGTGCAGGTGATCCGGGTGAATGGTGCGAGCTGTCCAGGAAAAATTTCGCTCGTAGGAACGGAGGCGAATCTGGAGACCCAGAGCGTCAAGGTCAGAATAAAATTGGATCCCAATTGTGCAGTTGAAATGTTCTTGAATGAGGGCGTCAAAATAGACCTCACACCCAACGCAAGATGAAACGTCATAACAACATTTGGAGCTGTCAAAATAAATGAGAACGCGCATATGAACCGCCGCATGGAGCGACATAAGAGGGAACAACCGAGGAATATCTTAGCGAGGATATTCTTAACCTTAAGGATGGGCTAATTGTGCCCAAGGACACCTACTTCAAACAACGCACTTAAAGGTACCACCACGGCACTGTCAGATAAAATGCGCTTGAGGCGTGCAGGATGGTTTCGTAGCCTCGCCGTATGACAAAACACTGCCCATTCTGGTCCGTTAAAACGAGTCCAGAGATCATCCGCTTGGCTGTGGCTCTTGGTGTTCGTTTTCCACTTTAGCTTCGTTAAAGCGAATAACGTTGCGCCGGTCAGGCGCGATCAAATCCGGCACATCCAATAGCTCTCTCTTCAAAGGCGACAACTCCGGCAATTCATCATCACCATCTTTGATCTCTGCAATGTCCAGGCCCAGCCGAATGCGCACGTTTTGGGCCACGCTATTTCCCACCTTGAATGGCACCACAAAGGGCGTGCTCTGGCGCAAAGCCGGCACCAGCTTTGTCTGCGCCAATGGCATGGCAGGCATGTCAGGATTTGGGAGGGATTTGAGGCGCGCCACGCCGCGACGAGCCACGCCGAAATATGCGGCCCGTTGGGGCAAGCACAAGACCGCAAGTGTGTTGTGGTCAATATGCACCCGGCTTAAAGACGGTGATTAAGGCTTAAGACTGTGCATCCAATCGAGACTGTTCTCAGTGGCTCCACCGGGGTTGTATTCGGCGCCCAAGGGACGGGTCCAACCGAGCGAGTCTATGGCGGCGAAAACTTGTTTATAGTTCAATGAGCCTTGATCGGGGCTTCGCCGGTTGGGGATGGAGGCAAATTGGATGTGACCGATGAGGGGCAGCCGCGCCCGCAATTGGGTGAGAACATCGCCCTCGGTACGTCCAACATGATAACAATCAAACATCAATTTGAGGTTTGATTGGTTGACCGAAGTGATAATCTCTTCGGCCTGCGCTAAGCTGCTCAGGAAATAGCCCGGCGCATCGTAGCGATTGAGGGGTTCGATTAAAATCGTGATTCCACTTTGCTTGGCCTGGTGGCATGCATAGGTAAGCGCCGCGCAAAAGCTGTCCTGCGCTGCAGGTCCCGAAGCTATGCCAGCCATCACATGCAGGCAGCGCGCGCCAATTTCGTTGGCGAAATCCAAGGATTTATCGATAACCGACCGCGCGAGGGCCTCGTGCCCTGGCAGAGCGCAGAGGCCAAATTGGCCGATGCCGCCTGCAGATTTAGGCGTGTTGAGCCCCAGCATTTCAAGCCCTGTATCCCTCAAGGCAGCAGTGATCTCGATTGTGGGTGTGGTGTAAGGCCAGTGGCACTCTACGGCATCGAATCGTGCGGCGTTGGCGGCGCGAATGGCTCTGGGCAAAGATAGATCGGCCCAAAGAAAGCCGAGATTGGCCGAGAATGTCACCATACTGATGCTCCAAATCTGGGGTCAGATCCGCTTGGCTCTGATGTGACGGCGTGCCAAGCGCGCCATGGCGTGCAGATTAGGGCCGCGGCGGTGATGGCGCAAGTCTTCTGGCCCAAGGCTGGGAATAACCGCCCGCCGGACATGTAGCGGCTTTTCATTGCCTTCGACACTCCGTAAAAGGGGCGCGATCTTCCTGTGAGTGGTGAATAGACCCCGTGACCCCAGTTTATGACCTTGAAAGCGCTGTGCCAGTGCCTTGGCGTCTAACCGCCAAAACCGAGGCGATGACCGCTGAAATTGCAGCATCCCTGGCGGCGGTGCTCGGGCCGGGTGATGTGCTGCTGTTGCAGGGCGGCTTGGCCGCGGGGAAGACTTTTTTCACGCACCACCTGGTCCAAGCGCTTGGAACTCAGGACGATATATCCAGCCCAACTTACACGATCGCCAATCTGTACCAGACGCGCAGATGCGATGTGTTGCATGTGGATGCCTACCGTCTGTCTGGCGCGCAGGAATTTCACAATCTGGGGCTTGAAGAGGACATTGAAACTTCCATCTCAGTGATTGAATGGGGCGGGCGGATTGAGGAGGCTTTTGATGCCTATCTGCAGATCAGGTTCACCGCCATTCCGGAGCAGAACGGCGCGCGGGTTTTGGAGCTTGCAGCTTTTGGGCAGCGGCCGCATGATCTTTTGACACAGTTTCAAAAAGGGTGCGCGGGTGCATGGCTATGATGTCACTTTTGTTGCAAAATTCTGCCGGTCAAATGGCTGTAGGCTTGGGAGAGGGCGACCAGCTCATCTTCGACAGCTCGCTTGATGCTGGTTTGGTGGGATTGCGAAATGTGCAGGCTCATGTGCAAGCAGGACTGGATCAAAGTGGCAAGACGATGTCGGATGTGGATTGTGTATTCGTCGATATTGGGCCTGGGGGGTTGGGCGCGACCCGCACTACTGTGGCCTTTGCCAATGCCTTGGGTTTTGCCGCTTCTATCCCGGTCATCGGTCTGCATGCCTTTGAGCTGATTGGCCGCCATGTATCGGCAGGAGGGCTCCGGCCGGTGGTGTGTATTCGTCCAGCGGCGCGCCCAAATTATTATATTGGAAAATATGAAGCCGGTCTGTTGTCACATTTTACCTTTGCGGATGTTGTCGCAGTCAAAGATTTTGTGCGGGCGCATAGAGATATCGCGGATTTCGCTGGGAAGTTTGCCTTCACCAATGATGAGAACGCACCGGATGAGATCTGGCCGATGTCACGGGGAAACTCTGCATCTATGGACTGTTTTTTAGCTCTGGGATTGGAAAAATATCAAACATCCACGCACAGCACGCGCGTGTTTCCGATCTTTGAAAATTTAAGTGTGACGGCACAATGAGCGGGGGATTTTTGTCCAGCGATTTGACAGCTCTGCCGCGCATCATGGAGGCGTTGCGCGCCGGCGGCGTGGTGCTTTTGCCAACTGACACAGTTTTGGGGCTTGCGACTTTGCCGCATATGCAGGCCGGTGTGGATCGCCTTTATGCTTTAAAGGATCGACCTCGGGCCAAGGCCCTACCGATTATGGTTGCTTCGCCTGCACAGCTTGCTGGTCTTGGCGTAATTCTCACACCCGCGGTAGAGCAGGCCCTGGCCAGCCCATTTGTGCCGGGGGCACTGACCATTGTGGCAGAGATTGACCCGCAAATTTGTCCAGACTGGCTCGCGGGTCGCCGCGAAATCGCCTTTCGCATTCCCGATGCTCCGCTCTTGCTGGAACTTTTGCGTCAGGTTGGCCCGCTGTTGGTGACGAGTGCCAATCGTGCCGGCCATCCCACACCGGCGACCGCATCTGAAGTGCTTGCGCAACTGATGGGCGCACCCGATTGGGTGGTGGAGGGACCGGCCGGCGCGGATGTGGCCTCAACTCTGATCAATTGCACCCGATCTCCCGCTGTGATTGAGCGCTTGGGCGCGATATCACAGGCGCAACTGGCCCAATATATGCAGGTGTGCCATGGGTAATTTGGTATTGGGGATTGAAACCTCCTGTGATGACACCTCTGTCGCCTTGGTGGATCAAAACGGTCAAATTGCTGCGATCAAAACGGTTTCGCAATATGAGGTGCATTCGGCATTTGGCGGTGTTTATCCCGAATTGGCCAGCCGCGCGCATCTCGAAGCCATTTTGCCCACCGTTGAAGCGGTCATGAAACAGGCCGGCGCGGACCGTCTGGATCTTCGTGCCATTGGAGTTACGCGCGGGCCAGGCCTCATGGGATCGCTTTTGGTAGGCGTGTCGACCGCACAGGCTTTGAGCATGGCTTGGGCATTGCCCTGCTATGGGGTGAACCATCTGCGCGGGCATATCCGCAGTGTGGATTTAGAACAAAAGCGTCTCATCTATCCGGCGCTTGTCATGTTAGTGTCGGGTGGGCATACGCTTTTAGCCTATCTTGAAGACCAACACTCCTATGAGCTTTTGGGCACAACCCGGGATGATTCCGTGGGGGAATGCTATGATAAGGTGGCCCGCACCCTTGGGCTGGAAATGCCCGGCGGTCCGGCGATTGACCGTATGGCAGCCTCTGGCACCGCATGCATAAAATTTCCGCGTCCGATGATTCAATCAGGTTACGAATTTTCGTTCTCCGGTTTGAAGTCCAGTGTGGCGCGTTATGTGGAAACCCATCCAGACTTTGCGATCAATGATGTGGCGGCCTCCTTTGTTGATGCCTGCTTGGACGTATTGGGCGCCAAGCTGTGCCGTGCGATCGCGCAAAAGGCACCCGCCTCTTTGGCCGTGGTTGGCGGTGTGGCGGCAAGCCGGCAATTGCGCGCGCGTATGCAGCAGATCAGCGAGCAGACAGGTGTCTCGCTCTGCCTGCCACCGCATAAATGGGCAACGGATAATGCCGCCATGATCGCGCTTGCCACATGGGACTATATCGCCCACAACGCTCCTCAAAATCTGGAGCCAAAACCAAATCTGCGTCTGGTTGATGTCTGACTTACAGCTGGCTTAAGATATCCTGTGCAATAGAGTACCCACTGGTAAAGGCAGCCTCAACGCGCCCTTTGATGAGCCAATCTCCGCACGCCCCAAGTCTAGACGCATGATCTATGAAATGGGTCTCGCCAGTGCGTTTGCTGCAATTTGCGTAGCGCCATTGGTGAATTGCCTTGTGATCTGCATGGCTGACGTCCTGACCCATCACCAAACTTGTCTGCTTTAGCAGGTGCTGCAAAGCCTCATTGCGATCCGAATCGTCATGCTGGGTCGCCCAGCCATTGGTTGAGTGAACAAGCAGGGAGGTCGCAGAGTTACGGTCCGGTTTGGAAGAGTTTACAGAAATCCAACTGATATCTTCGCCGCGCACCAAAGCGGCTTGGTAATCCATTGGTAATCCGGCCTCAAAGCCGAGCATGAGAGTGAAACAACCCTCCATTTTGGCCGATTTTATTTTGGTGTAAAAGGACGTATCTTCGGGCCATAATTGGGCAGCTTGCTGCGCAGGAATAGCCGAAACAACCCAATCAAACTGCCCCAAATTTTGGCCGGTCTCACCTTTTAACACCCAGCCTTTTGGTTTTTTTTTCACTGCGGTGACAGCTGTACCAAGAACAAGGCTCAGGCTCTGGCTCAGGAATTTCCCAACTGCATTCATACTTGGTGATCCGACATAATGAGGGGTTTGCGCATCCCATTGCCGAGATTTGGTAATTTGGCGATCTTCAATTTCAACAAAAGTTGCATTCCAGGGCTTGATCACACCTTGGCGCAGCATGGGCGCTAAGAATTCTTTAAAAGTGCTGGATTTTGCGCTGAAAAATTGACAACCATGATCAAAATTGTAGGGGTCGGCGCGCCGCGTCGCGAGGCGCCCGCTGGGTCCCTTGGCCTTGTCGAATACGGTCACATTGGCATGTGTGTTCAAGATGTTTGCCGCCGTAAGACCTGATAGCCCGGCGCCAATGACGGCGATGTTTAACATATCAATACCAATACCTTTCACCTGTCACAGCAGGCCAGTTTAAAGTCACAAGCTGATTTCAGATGAAGTATAGCGAGACGCCATTTTATCAATATCGGCGGAGGAATAGGCAGCCTTAAAGCACGCAAAGACTGACTGTTGTGCGCATATCAATCATTCATTTTCATATTATCTAGCTTTAAAAAAGAGACAACTGGCCATCAGTCTTTGGCTTTGCTTTACGCGCCTTGCGCGACTGGACCTTGCGGCTTCCTAATTTGACGAAAACAGTATTTGCCGCGGTTTTAAATCCTGGCCCATCTTTGATTTCAAAAATCTTTTCCTTCGCAGCCCGTGTTGCTGTGATATTGTCCACGATCGGGGCCGGGTAATCCTGCCCAAGTCTAAATTTGCTGGACGAAATCAAATTTGGTGTGAAATTCCAGGGTTCGTGCACATAATCGTCTGGAATTTCCTTAAGTTCTGGGATCCACTTTCGAATAAAAACGCCGTTTGGATCATGCTCCTTGGACTGTTTGACTGGGTTGTAAATTCGAATGGCGTTAATGCCCGTGACACCGGATTGCATTTGCATTTGGCTGTAGTGGATGCCGGGTTCATAGTCTGTAAACAAGCGTGCTAAATGAGGTCCCGTGACGCGCCAATCGAGCCAAAGTTGGTAGCTGGCGAAGCTGACGAGCATGGCGCGCATGCGAAATGTGATCCACCCTTTAGCAATGAGGTTACGCATGCAGGCATCGATAAAGGGAAAACCCGTAGTCCCATCTGCCCAGGCTTGAAAATGCGCGGGATTATGCGTGGCTTCGCGCAGATTTTCAAAGGCGGGATGCATGCAATGCGTCTCAATTTCTGGCTGGTCTTCAATCTTTTGAATGAAATGACATCGCCAGGCTAAGCGTGATTCAAAGGCGCGTAGATTGCGCCCAAAACTCTTGTTTTCTTCCTTAGATAATTGCGCACGCCGTTTTGCAATCGATTGGCTGACCTCTCGGGCAGACAGCGCTCCAAACGTGAGGTGAGTGGATAGGCGCGAACAATAAAATTCGGATTTATTGGGCCCGGAAATATGCGAAAGATAACCGCGAGAGCGATCATTAAGAAAGCTTCGTAGATCCTTTATCGCCTGAATTCTGCCGCCTTTTTGAACCTGGCCAATTGGCAGTTTTCCAAACATCGGATCGTATTTGGTTGGCAATGCATCTGATGGACAGCGTTCGACTGCTTGTAAGGCATTTGGTTTTGGATGAAGGGCTTCCGCCATGCGATTGTATCGGATACTGGACCAGTTATCGCGATTGCCGAGTCTTCGCACAATGCCATTTGATGGGCTGGTCTGGAGGCGGATACCGAGATCAGTGCAGAGATTGTGCACGGCAATATCTCGTCTGTAAGACCAAAGGTTTCCCGTCTCTTCATGGGTGTATAGCGTGCCAATATTATAGTCTGAGTGAAGCTGTGCTAGGATGTCTAGAGCACTTCCAACTCTAACGACCAACTCCTGCCCCAAATCTTGCAACTCGATGTTTAGATCGCACAGACAGTCGTGAATAAAGTGCCAGTGGCGCGGCGATGCATCCGGTTGGAGCCAATGATCCGGCTCCACGATATAGAGAGGAATGGCGGGATCCTCTTGGCGTGAAGCAGTGAGGAGGGGAGCATTATCATCGGCCCTTAAATCGCGCTTGAACCAAATTATGTTGTGTTTTTGTGACATTTGAAACTTTTGGTTGGTACATGATTTGGGTGCATTGATCTGGTCAAACTAGATTTTATCGCTGCCAATTCGACATCCGGTTTTACGCATTTAATCTTCTCTTGGATCATTGGATTCGGACAGTTGGCGCTCAGAGACATTGGGAAGGTTCTTTCGCATGAGCAGCCTTATATTGAGCTTCTCGCTGACGATATCTTGTAGCTTTGTTTGGGAGTTTTTGGCGACTGCAGCGATATCCCAATAGCAATTAATGCAGAGCTCTTTATCTCCTCGATGGAGTTGTATGCGCGTTGTAACAATAGGTTCATGGCTATAATCCGGGTGGGGATTTTTTGTACGATCGCAAAGCGCACAACTGGCGCTGGCGTTATTGTAGGTAAAAATTGGATTTGCCATAGACATAAATTCCCCCTGCAAGGGATCCCATATTAAAGCTTTAGGCAGATGGGGGATTGAACTGCCAAACTCCTCGCCATGGTCTCGGTATTGTCAAACACCATCTCCCTTGCATGACTACGAGTTAGTGTGATCATCAAATATGACCACATAAAAATTTAAGTGATCCAATGGCATCAGGACGGCGTAACATAGATAACACTTCTTCTCCATGAGTACACTTACAACTTTGCGGCTGGGCCTTCGGGTCCAGCCTTTTTTCGCATTTATTGATTAGATTAACGCCACCATGGCTTGAGCCAAATCACCGGTCAAATCCTCTACCTTTTCAAGGCCAATATTGAGCCGGACAATTCGCCCACCATAATCGTGATGGGGGCGTTGTAAATCTGGATAAACCACTGCAAGGCTGTTGACCCCACCCCAACTCATTCCGATCTTAAAAATTTGCAGCTGATTGATGAACTCCACAACACGGTCGGCCGTAACGGTCTCCTTAAATATGAAGGAAAAAACGCTTGTTGATCCGCTAAAGTCGCGCGCCCAGACAGCATGCCCTGGACAAGTGGGCAGAGCGGGATGGAGCACCTGCGCGACCAGCGGGTGATCGGCCAACCAGTTTGCAATCTCAAGGGTGTTTCGTTCCAATACCTCCAACCTAACAGCCAGCGTTTGCAACCCGCGCAAAGCCAAGCTGCTGTCGTCGGGTGAGACGGCGAGGCCCAACTGCTGATAGATTGGTCCAAGCTTATCGTAGGCCTGTTTGTCACGCGCAGAAACCGAGCCAAGCAAGAGATCGCTGTGACCACCAACGTATTTTGTCAGCGCCTGCATGCTGATATCGACACCGTGAGCGAATGCATCGAACATGACACCGGCCGCATATGTATTGTCCAAGGCCACAGCAACGCCATGGGCATGGGCGGCTTGAACGATCGCAGGCACATCTTGCACGTCCATTGTCACGGAGCCGGGGCTTTCGCACCAAATGAGGCTTGTATTTTTGCGTATCAGCCCACCAATCCCAGCGCCGATTAGGGGATCATAGGCTTCAACTTCAATATTTAAACCTCGCATGATGCCTTCGGCCATTGCCTTGTTCGGCCCATAGGCGGAATGCGGCACCAAGGCATGGCTGCCGGCTTGGCAATAGGAAAAATAGATCAGCGCGATCGCCGCCTGTCCCCCTGGCACAATAAAGGTCTCCGATGCCCCTTCAAGCTCCGCAATTCGCGCCGCCAATTCCAAAGTCGTCGGTGTTCCATATAGCCCATAGGAATAGCCATGCTCGGCTTGCTGCCAATCATCCGTAACAGCTGATTGTTCGTGAAATACAACAGTTGAGCCGCGATAGACGGGTGTGGCAAGTGAGCGATAATCCTGTCGCGCCTTGGGGGAAGGGTTCAATAATTTTGTACGCCAATCCATTTCTATTCCTTACTTTTATGTCATCTGGCACCTTCTGCGAGGCCCATCAAATCCGATACAACTACGGCTTTTGCGTGAAAATCTAAAGCGCCAACCTATTTATGTTTCTCGGTTCGAAAGCTGCGCGTGAAACAATCGTCCAAGGGCTGTGACTCCATCACGAATCCCAGCCAGTCGCAACAAATGCCATGCCAAAGCATGATTGCTGGCTGTCACCGGTTTGCCCAATGCCGCTTCCGCGTGCCCGATAATGCCGGCCGCACGTAGGCTTGTGCATGAAATAAAAACACCATCCACTAGATGATGTCGGCCAACCGCAAGTGCCGCGTCTAAGATCGCATCGGGCGTGATCCGTCCCACCACCCTATCATCCTCTTGGTAAAAGGAGCCAACCGATTGAATGACGATGCCAACCTCTTCGAAGCGCGCCTGCATCAATTCTGTGACATCAGGACGATAGGGGGTCACAAGACCAAGCCGCGTAATCCCCAATCGCTTGAGTGCAGCTTTTGCAGCGGTCAGCGGATTGCTGGTTGGCACAGTGGGATGATGGCTTTGAATCAGATCACAAACCCGCTGCTCTCCAATGACCGTAGTTCCAGAAGTGCAGCCATAGCCAATGGCTTTGAGACCAAGATAACCTGGCAAAAGCGCTGCTGCCTTCGGAATTTCTAACTCCATTTGCACCATCGTCTCTGGCGTTACCTTCACCTCATTGGCGAGCCGTGCGTGATAAAGGGCGACCCCTGGAAGATCGGCCATTTGCCGCATCTCCCATTCCATAGTTTGGTCAGATTCCAGTACCAACAGCCCAATCCGCGCCCGCGCACCCGCGCCGAGATCTGTCTTGAAATCAAGCTGCGTAACCTCTCGAGTCTTGGATGTGGAATGTGGCAAGCTGTACCTCCTCAAGGTCTATGGCGCAAAGCTTGCAATGGCTGTGGACTCAAAAACAATCTTTTTCTCAATAAAGGGGGCTCGTTTTTGAAATGCGAAATAGCGCTGGCATTGCCGGAAAGAACGCGATCAACTGGCTTTGCCGAATATGCTCAAGGTGACTGTGTGGCGGCGTCCAAAGGATTTTCGATTTGTGCGCTCTTCTCGCGTCTCAATCAAGCGATGACGCCTTTTGCCCGCCAGGCGTCAAAAATTTCCAGTGC
>JAKMFM010000118.1 GCA_022425445.1 Planktomarina sp. | reverse complement strand
CGCTTTATGATCCTCCTTTCACGACTTTGCATGTCGGTGTGATGAATGGCGGCACGGCGCATAATATCACCGCGAAGGATTGTTATTTTTCAATTGATTTGCGCTGTGTGGGCGATGATCGGACGGAAGACTGGCTGGAAAAAATTCAAACCCAAATTTATATGATTGAGGCGGAGATGCAGGCTGTCGATCCAAGAAGTTTCTTCGATTTGCAAGTGATGCGCGGCCCAGCTGTTGTTCCCGAGGTCGACGGCAAAGCAGAGGAACTGGCGCGGCGTTTAACGGGGGACAATGGAACCCATACGGTCGCCTATGGCACTGATGGTGGACATTTCCAGGCCAAAAATTTTTCGGTCGTCGTCTGTGGACCAGGTTCCATCGCACAGGCCCATCAACCGGACGAGTATATCGATGTGGTTGAATTCCAAGCGGGAGGGGCGATGCTCACGCGTTTATTGGACAGCTTGCAGACGGCTTAACCGCCTGTGTGACTCATATGGCGGGAAATCTTGCCACCTTCATCGCCGCGGGTGTAATCGAAATCATGGCCCTTAGGCTTTGAGCCAATGGCGGCTCTTATGGCCTGTTCCAAAATAAGGTTTCCTTCAGAGGCGCGCAGTGGCCCTCTGAGATCAGCACTGCCCTCCTGACCGAGACAGGTATAGATTTCACCAGTGCAGGTGATCCGCACACGATTGCAGCTTTCGCAGAAATTATGAGTTAAAGGAGTGATCAGCCCGATGCGCTGTCCGGTCTCTTCAAGGCGAATATAACGTGCTGGCCCCCCGGTGCGGTCGGGCAGCTCCGTCAGGGTAAAGCGCTGGGCCAATTGAGTTTGTAGATCGCTTAAGGCCCAATATTGGCTGACACGATCCTCTGCGCCGAGATCGCCCATGGGCATCACTTCGATGAAGGTGAGATCCATGTCGCGTGAGGCGCAGAAGGCGGTCAGATCAAACAGTTCGTTTTCGTTGAAATTTTTCAGTGCGACTGTGTTTAGCTTAACCTTTAGGCCTGCTGCAAGAGCCGCATCAATCCCGCGCAGCACGTTTTGTAATTTGCCCCAGCGGGTGATTTTAGCAAATTTATCGGCATCGAGCGTATCGATAGAGATATTAATCCGCCGGACGCCAGCCCGATAAAGTTCAGCGGCAAAGCGGTGCAGCTGGCTGCCATTGGTGGTTAAGGTCAGCTCATCCAGGGCACCACTTTGCAGATGGCGGGACATAGCGTTGAAAAATGACATAATATCGCGCCGGACCAAAGGCTCACCGCCTGTGATCCGCAATTTGCGAACACCCAGCCCGATAAAACTGGTGCAAAGCCGATCAAGCTCTTCCAGCGTCAAAAGATCTTTTTTGGGCAAAAACGTCATATTTTCCGACATGCAGTAAACGCAGCGAAAATCGCATCGGTCGGTGACCGATAGGCGCAAATAGGTGATGGCGCGGGCAAATGGATCAATCAACGGGGCTGTCATGGGCGAACGGTATCCTTGGGCTAGGTAGATCACAAGTGTGATTTTTGTTGAAGCAAAGCAAGCGTGGACCTAAGCTGTTTTATAACGGCAGGGTGCGGCGCCGGTGGCCTTGAGACTGCTGTGATTTTTGGAGGCACTCTATGTTTCATTCGCAAAAGCGCTCATTTTTGCACACTGCCAGTGCGGGTGGTGGCCTGCTGTGAGTGCCCGTGATCGGCGCCACGACTATCAAGTAGAAAACGGATGTCTGCCTCGTGAAAGCCCTGTGTGCGTGCCAGAGTTTTTCAACATAGCAGAGGCCTGTTTAATGAGCCATGCGCGCGCGTTTCCTAAGGCGGTTGCTTTGATGGATTTGAGCCGGGACGCGCGAATTTGGACTTATGCGGAGATGGCGCAGGCAGCGGAGCGTTTGGCGGCGGTTTGGCAAGCGCAAGGGCTGCGGCCCGGTGAGCGGGTTGCGATTTTATTGCCACAATGCGCAGAGGCTTTGATTGCGCATTTCGCAGCGCATTTGATCGGCGCGGTGTCCTTGCCACTTTTTGTGCTATTTGGACCGGAAGCCTTGCGCTTTCGGCTGATGGACAGCGGTGCAAAACTGCTGGTCAGTGATCAATCGCAATATCCAAAAATTTGTGAAATTCAGCCAGATCTGCCTGAGTTGCAAAAGGTTTACCTGCGCGAAGGGGCCAGCGGTGGCGCCGAAGGGCTGTGGAGCGCTGTTGAGGCGCAAGATGCCACATATCGTCCCATGCAGACCCGGGCGAAAGACCCCGCCATGATGATCTACACCTCTGGCACGACCGGAAATCCAAAAGGCGTTTTGCATGCGCATCGGTTCCTTTTGGGTCATTTGCCCTGCTTGGAGCTGTCATTTGCAAATTTCCCCAATGGGACGGATGTGGGCTGGACGCCGGCAGATTGGGCTTGGATTGGCGGCCTGATGGATATGGCGATCCCTTGTTTTTATTTCCGAGTGCCGCTTGTGGCCAAACGTTTCGAGCGCTTCACTGCTGAGGCGGCCTTTGATCTGATCCGCGATGCCCAGGTCACGCGGGCGTTTTTGCCGCCCACGGCTTTGAAAATGATGCGCCAAGCCGAGGTGCCCAGCACAGTGCGGTTGCAATCCATTTCATCAGGGGGTGAGCCGCTTTCGGCCGATTTGATTGATTGGGCCAAGCGAGCCTTGGGTGCCGAGGTGAACGAGCTGTATGGGCAAACTGAGTGCAACCTCAGTGCCGGTTCGGCCCGCAGCTGGGGTGCTGCGCAGACCGGGTGGATTGGGCAGGCCTTTCCGGGGTTCGACATGCGCATATTAGATGAAAAGGGCGCGGCGGTTGAGGATGGGCAGATTGGTCAAATCTGCGTCCATCGTGATACGCCGACCATGTTTTTGCGCTACTGGAACCAACCACAAAAAACTGCCGAACGATTTTTGGGCGACTATCTGATCACTGGGGATCTGGGGCGGATGGATGCGCAGGGATATGTGCAATTCATGGCCCGTGATGATGATGTCATCACGTCAAGCGGATATCGGATTGGCCCTACGGAAATTGAGGCTGTTTTGGCCCGTGCGTCGCAAGTGGTCATGGCCGCTGTTGTGGCGGCGCCTGATGCGACACGCGGCCATGTGATTGGCGCCTATGTCACCGTTAATGGCACGCCGGAGCCACAATTCGAAGCGGATTTAATTGCGCAGGTGGCGGGGCAACTTTCACCGCATATGGCGCCGAAATGGGTGCGGGTGTTGGAGGAGATGCCGATGACGGCTACAGGCAAAATTCGCCGCCTCGATCTCAGGGAAATGGCCGCCGCAGCGCTTGAGACAGGACAAACAGGCGGATAGCAGAGGCCAGCCCGACCTGAACCCCGCGCGCATGATCAATTTCAACGGCCAAAGCGTTGATCGCCTTGCCCTGTTCTTGGGCAATTCTAAGAAACTCCAGCCAAAATTCATCTTCCAGCGAGACGCTGGTGCGATGACCATTCAAGGTCAGGGAGCGTTTCTTGGGTCTTTGCATCATCGATCACGCTTGTGTTGATCCAAATGCTGCACCTCTGCTGCGTTTTTGGTCTCTTGCAGGCGTTTTTGGGCGTTGGTACGGCCAAATTTCACAGCATTTTGGGCCGCGTGAGCCGATTTTTCGGCCCGAGCTTTGGCTTTTCGAAACTTGGTAAGATTGACTGGTTGGCTCATTTAGGTCCGATCATCAATTCAGGGCGCACGACCTTGTCAAAGGTCGCCTCATCTACAAAGCCGAGGGCAATGGCCTCTTGCTTTAATGTGGTGCCGTTTTTATGGGCTGTTTTGGCCACAGTGGTGGCATTGTCATAGCCAATTTCGGGCGCCAAAGCGGTGACCAGCATCAGGCTTTCGCGCATTAATTTGTCAATTTGATCACGGTTTGCCGTGATGCCATTGACGCAATTGTCGGTAAAGGCCTGGGCCGCATCGCCAAGCAATTGCATGGATTGCAGTACGTTATAGGCCATCATCGGCTTATATACGTTCAGTTCGAAGTGGCCTTGAGTGCCGGCGAAACCAACGGCCGCATCATTGCCCAGCACATGGGCGCAGACCTGGGTCAGGGCTTCGCATTGGGTTGGGTTGACCTTACCCGGCATGATGGAGCTGCCGGGCTCATTTTCTGGCAACATCAATTCACCCAGTCCACAGCGCGGACCAGATCCGAGCAAACGGATGTCATTGGCGATTTTGAACAGGCTGACTGCCGCTGTTTTTAAGGCGCCTGACATCTCGACCATCGCATCATGAGCTGCGAGAGCTTCGAATTTGTTCGGCGCAGTGACGAAGGGCAAGCCGGTGATTTGCGCCATATTCTGCGCCACCATTTCCCCCCAGCCGACAGGAGTGTTGAGCCCTGTGCCTACGGCTGTGCCACCTTGCGCCAGCTCATAAATGCCCGGCATGGCGGCTTCTACGCGGGCGATGGCCATGGCCACTTGATGGGTATAGCCGGAAAATTCCTGTGCCAATGTGAGGGGGGTGGCATCCATTGTATGGGTGCGGCCGATCTTGATGATCCCATCAAACGCTTCGGTTTTTGCCTGCAAAGCTGCATGTAAGGCGCGCAGACCGGGCAGGGTCACATCTCTTGCAGTGATCGCTGTTGCAATATGCATTGCTGTCGGGAAGGTGTCATTGGACGACTGGCCCATGTTGCAATGGTCGTTGGGATGCACGGGATCTTTCGACCCAATCACGCCACCCATCATTTCAATCGCGCGGTTGGCAATCACCTCATTGGCATTCATGTTGGACTGCGTGCCAGAGCCGGTTTGCCACACCACTAGTGGAAAGTGATCATCGAGCAGACCATTTGCGACTTCACTTGCCGCCTCTTGGATGGCTTTGCCCTTATCGGCTGGCAATTTGCCAAGGGCCGTATTGGCCATCGCACAGCCTTGTTTGATAACCCCAAGCGCGCGGACGATGGCAATGGGCTGCTTTTCCCAACCGATCGGGAAGTTGATCAGCGATCTTTGGGTTTGTGCACCCCAATACTTGTCAGAAGGAACGTCTAATGGGCCGAAGCTGTCGGTCTCTACGCGTGTTGTGGTCATGGGATGCCCTTTCGTTATCTGCTCAACGGTTTACCCATGCAGCACGGCGGGTGCAATGTGCTCTGTGGCCCGGGCGTTATTGTTTTCGAAAGCTGTCGAGGCTGACAACCTGCGCCTCTTCTCGGATCTCATCTTCGGGCTCTGCGTTTTCATGCATCGGTGCCTCCGAGTCTTCGGGCACATCTTCCTCGATGTGCTCAAAGCGCAGGCCAAACTCAACAGATGGATCCACGAAGGTGCGCAGCGCCAAAAATGGAATATAGAGCGGCTCAGGCGAATCGCCGAAATTTAGGGTGATTGCGAACCCGTCTTCTGTGACATTGAGTTTCTCAAACCAATGTTGCACGACGATTGTCATTTCGTTCGGGTAGCGATCAACCAGCCAGTCAGGAACCTGCACGCCGGGGTGCATTGTGTCAAATGTGATAAAAAAATGATGATCTCCGGGCAATTCTCCCGCTTCAGCAATATCTTGCAACAAATGCTTGATTAAACCGCGCATTGCATCGTGCATCATGCTGCCATAGTCGATCATCTCTATCCCCAATCGTCCAAATGTAGTTGTGCGTCACTTTAGGGTATTTTGTCAGAAACAAAAGGGCCGCCGGGCGCGTAACGGATGGAAATTGTGATCGGCAATACCACCCAGAGATTGCGCCGCGCCTGCCGGGGGGAGGCCGATGCTGCACAATGTCGCCACCAGATGGGATATCGGCGCGTATGTTTTGATTGGCAGAGGTCACATTTGAAATGTTGCGCCTCGCGTTTCGGCCGATTATGTGTCGCAAAAAGGCAGGTCCTGACGCGAAAATGGGTTACACCGAGCCGGAGCGTGCGGGAGATGAGTTGATGACGATACTATTGGGGGTTGATACGGGCGGCACCTATACCGATGCAGTGCTGATCCGCGACGACACTCACGTGATTGCCAGCGCAAAATCTCTGACCACACGTGCGGATTTGGCGCTGGGCATAGGCGCGGCGGTGCGGGCCGTTTTGGAGCAGGCCAAAGTCGCCCCCCGAGAGATTTCGTTGGCCTCTTTGTCCACAACTTTGGCCACCAATGCCCTGGTTGAGGGGCAAGGGGGGCGTGTCGGGCTGGTCTATATCGGGTTTGATGCGCGGGATTTGGACACTCATGGGCTGAAGGAAGCGCTGAAGGGTGATCCTGTTATCACGCTCAGTGGCGGACATGATCATGCGGGTGGGCAGGCCGCTCCGTTGGATGAATCTTTGCTACGAGAGTGGTTGACACAAGATCAAGGCGTATCGGCCTATGCGGTGGCTGCGCAATTTGCCACGCGCAATGCTGCGCATGAGCTGCGGGCTGCCGAAGTGATCGGGCAGGTTACAGGCCGCCCCGTCAGTGCGTCACACCATCTGTCTTCAAAGCTCAACGGCCCCAAGCGGGCTTTAACGGCTTTATTAAATGCGCGATTGATCGGGCTGACTCATCAGCTCATTGGACGGGCGGAAGATATTTTGCGCGAGATTGGCCTCTCGGCGCCCTTGATGGTTGTGCGCGGCGATGGGGCTTTGATTTCTTCGCAAAAGGCAAAGGAACGCCCCATTGAAACGATTTTGAGCGGTCCAGCCGCTTCCATTGTCGGTGCGCGGTGGATGACAGGCCGGGACCATGCTTTGGTGTCTGATATTGGCGGAACGACGACGGATATCGCTCTGTTGCGTGATGGGCAGCCGCAGATTGACCCGGCCGGGGCGCAGGTCGGCCCTTATCGTACAATGGTGGAGGCGGTCGCCATGCGCACCACTGGCTTGGGGGGGGACAGTGAGGTGCATTTTCGCTCTGAGGGTCTCGCTGGCGGGGTCACTCTTGGCCCGCGGCGGCTCTTGCCAATTTCGTTGATCGCTCATGAGGCGCCAGAGGTGGTTTTACCCGCTCTTGATCGGCAGCTGCGGGCTGTCATGCCGGGCGACTATGATGGGCAATTTGTGCGCGCGGTGCCAGGTGGCGACACCGCGGGTCTCAGCGCCCGGGATCAGGCCGTATTTGACCGCATTGGCGCACAGACCCATCCACTGGACCAGCTTTTGTCCTCGCGGGTCGAGTACCTGTCAATCCAACGTTTGGTGGCGCGTAGCCTGGTCGAGCTTTCCGGTGTGACGCCCTCCGATGCCAGCCATGTCTTGGGGATGTTGAGCGCGTGGAACCGCGTAGCGGCTGCGGTTGGTCTTTCTTTGATGGGGCGCAGGCGCACGGGGGCAGGGGACCCTTTGGCGCGGACGCCTGAACAGATGGCGAAAATCATTATTGATCAACTCACGGCACAAACTGCAAAGGCCTTGCTCACGTCGGCCTTTGTTGAGGAAATCGATCCCTATAGCGGCGCGCCAACCGCCCTGGCGGGTCATGAGCTGTTGCAGCGTGGATTGCGCCGCGCTGCGGGATTGGTGAAGATGGAGGCCCGTCTGGATGTGGATGTGATTGGGCTGGGTGCTTCGGCGTCGACCTATTACCCAGCGGTTGGGGAGGCGTTGAATTGCGATGTTATTTTGCCCGAGCATGCTGCCGTGGCCAATGCCATTGGCGCCGTCGTTGGGCGCATCACAATGCGCCGGTCTGGCACGATCACGGCGCCGTCCGAAGGAATTTACCGCGTCCACTTTATCGAGGGTCCGCAGGATTTTCACAGCGAGGATGACGCCGTGTTGGCGCTGGAGACTTGGCTGTGCGACACCGCGTGCGCGGAGGTAGAGGAGAGCGGCAGCGACACTGTACAGGTCTCGAGCCATCGTGATATCAAACGCGCACGCAGCGAGGCGCGTGAGGTGTTTATTGAAGCTGAAATTTCAGTCGAGGCGACCGGTCGGCCGCGCGTTGCGCGGGACGATCAAATTTAAACGCAGATTGCGTCTTGATTTTCACGTTACCTTTTTAGAGTATCCATCAATAAAGCAATTTTGAAGAAGATATTTGAAGGATTTTACATTGAAATCGTGCATGTTTCGCAGGCTCCCTTTGGCGCTTGGCCTCTCGGTGTTTTGCCCGTGGCTGGGGTTGCCCATGAAGGCGTCAAATGTTTTTCGAATTATTATTTTGCGATTTATTATTGATCCAAATCCCCAGCTCTCGATATGGAACCAATATAGGCACTGAACTTATTGCTCTTACAGTCACAAAAAGACAATGTGTTCCGTAGGGAGCATGCGCTGGGTGCAAGTTATGACTTCTGTTGGTGCTGCGGTGTTCAAGGATTAGATTATGCGTAAACTTTTAGCTTTGGTGTTTTTTTGAGCAGCACATTCGCTCAAGCACAATCTAGCGGAGTAGCTCTTCAGGCACCACGCGAACTTTATGAGGGTATCTTGGCACTGGCTTGCCTAGATAACGACCCGAATAGAGATTTGGATGAAACATTGATCATCACGGAAACAAATGGCGAATTTAAAATTGTAAACGGTCCGAACATTGACCTCCTTACAGAAACCAAAGATGGCTTCGTTTTAAAGAGTTCTGCAGATGAAAATTTTTTAGGCTTTATTAGGAATAAGGAAGGGCAATGGTCTATTGAACTTCTTAGCGCTGAAGGATCCCTTCAAGGCACTTGCGTGGACGAAACACAACTTATCAAAAATATAGAACGCGCGGCAATCCAAAGCTAATCATCATTGATACAGTCGCACGGCACATGGCAGGCAAAGATGAAAATAATGCCAAAGAGATGGGTGAGCTGGTTCAGACGGCAGACAAGCTGAAGCATAACTACCAGTGCGACGTCATGCTTGTTCATCACACTGGTCACAACAACCAAGATCGCGCGCGAGGTTCAACCGCCTTCAAGGGTGCGCTGGATACGGAAATTTTGGTTAAGTCACTTGGCGACAACGACATCATTGTAAGCTGCGAGAAGCAGAAGGATGGGCCAAAGTTTGATACAATGCAGTTTCTGAAAGTAAGCGTTGAGCCGTCAATCGCGTTGCAGCAGGTTACTAGATCGGTTCCCAAAGCTAAGCTGACCAGCAACGAAGCAATGGCAATGGATGCGTTTTACGAGGCGACAAAGGGCAATGTCGCCTCTGCTGGATTGGCTCTGGATGAGTGGCGTCCGTTCTTTAACGAACGACACACAGGCGACAATCAGGCTTCTAAAAACACTGCGTTCGCTCGTGCTAGAAAAGGTTTGGTAGACAAGGGCTTACTAAAATGTAGCGATGATATTTACCGCTTAGGCGACAAAGCGACATAAGGGCGACATCGTCAATGTCGTCAAATGCCATCATTCGCATGAGGCGACACGACACACCCCTATAGGGGTGTCGGGTGTCGTCTGTGATGTGTTGGAGGTGCAAAAATTTAAAGCTGGACCGTGGGAGGTCTTTGGCGGTTAAAGCTACCCTAGGTGGATACTACCTTTAGGGCTATTAATTTGATAACCTTTAGAAGGTACATGGCGGATCAATTTTGTCGCAATAATTTGACCGCCAAGATTATCACGGAGCCGTTTTATTCGCATCGCACCAGAATTATCATCGCATTCAGCTTCATCTTTACCACTAATTATGCTCTCTAGCTGGACGCCCGTCACATAGTCACCATCCAGAGCGCATTCCATTAACACGCTTAAAGTTTCACTATTGCTAGCGGTTAACTGGAATAAGTCTCCATTTATTTGTACAGAATTTTTTGACCTAAGTAGTTCAATAGAAAGAGCATTGAATGAACTCGTCTGCAATAGATCAAACTGCTTACGCAGTTCAATATTAGAGAAAATAAGCGCAAGACATATCATCATTACCGTGAGAATTACAAAAAATAATGTAAAGATAATCTTTGAGTAAAGCGCAATTGAACCTTCAAATAAACTACCAGACTGCGCTAACACTTCTAACAGCTTCAAATCTGTCTGTTGCGTAAAATCGTTTTCTACAAATATTTTTTCAACAGCACTGTTAAATACTTGAGGATCAGGGACGGCGAAATACAATGCACTGAAGGCTAATACTGTCAGCAGAAACCCCACAATAATTATGGCTAAAAAGACTGTGTCTCGTTTAATATTTAAGAAAGTATTCACCCAAGTCCCTTTTTATTTTTTCAACTTCAATGTCTTTCGAGACATTCACTATTTGTAAAAGTGACCATCCTGCAGGCTGCAATCTTAGGCGCGAAATGGCCTCAATTGCATCGTCTGAGCAAGTTCGATCTATCTTCATCAGGCCCAAATGTAATTTAAGTGGATTATCTTTCTTGGCTTTGTATAAAACAAAACAATTTTCTGCATGCGCTACAGACGAAAGACATGCGCCCCATAAAAAAATCGCTGCTGCTATCACTCTAACCATCTTAACCCACTCTTTTATTTTTCAACATTAATTGCAACAAGAGCGATGTTATTCAATAACAAGCGCATGTTTTTGAATAACGTTTAATCTTTGGATTACTTGTAAGTATCAATGTTACATTCGGAGAACAATTATGAAATTATCCATTATGGTCACTGCGGCTGCCGCGGTACTGCCACTAACAGCTTATGCAGAAAATTATGCTGTTATAACT
>JAKMFM010000116.1 GCA_022425445.1 Planktomarina sp. | reverse complement strand
CAAGTGTTGAGCGGATTATCATTACGGCAAGCGGCGGTGCGTTTCGCGATTGGCCGCAAGCGGTTTTGGCCAAGGCCACCCCGGCGCAGGCCCAAACTCATCCGAATTGGTCCATGGGCCAAAGGATTACCATTGACAGCGCCTCTATGTTTAATAAGGCCATGGAATTGATTGAAACCAAGGAATTTTTTGGTGTTGATGAGGCGAAAATTGAGACAATTATTCACCCCGAAAGTTTGATCCATGCAATGGTTGGGTTTCAAGACGGTGGGATGATGGCCCATGTCGGACCGCCGGATATGCGCCATGCCATTGGCTTTGCGCTTCACTATCCTATGCGCCGTCTGTTGGATGTTGCGCGATTGGATCTCACGCAGATTGGCCAATTTCGCTTCTATGCGGCCGATGAGGAGCGTTACCCGGCGCTTCGTTTGGCGCGCGAGGTTATGCGGCAGGGTCATCTTTGGGGCGCCGCTTTCAATGCGGCCAAAGAAGTGGCGTTAGATCGCTTTATTGCTGGTGACATTGGATTTTTGGATATGGCGATATTGGTTGAAAAGGCTTTGCACGATATGGACCGGGCTGGGCTTTTGGGAACGCTGCCGCGTGATTTACCGGATGTTTTGCAAGCCGATCAAGCCACGCGCGAAAGGGCCCGGACAATAGATGTTTGATATAGCTGCACTCTCTGCGTCTTTTGGCGGATTTATTTGGATGTTCTTCTTTTTTGTCGTCGCCTTATCGATCATCGTGGCGGTGCACGAATACGGCCATTACATTGTTGGGCGTTGGTGTGGCATCCATGCGGAGGTTTTTTCGGTGGGATTTGGCACCGTGCTGCTTTCGCGCGTCGACCGACATGGTACGCGGTGGCAATTTGCAGCGCTGCCGTTCGGCGGGTTTGTGCGTTTCAAAGGCGATGCCAGTGCTGCCAGCGTGCCTGACGCGCTGCTTTTGCCAAAGTTAGATGCGCAGGAGCGCCGCAAAACCATGCACGGCGCGCCAATTTGGGCGCGGGCGGCAACCGCAGCAGCCGGTCCTGTTTTCAATTTTATCCTATCCATTGTGCTCTACGGTGGTTTGTTCATGTGGCACGGCCAATATGATGGCAGCTTAAAAATCGCCAAATTAACCCCTGTACCGGGGGAAATGGGCCTCCAAGTCGGAGATGAAATCTTGGCCGTTGCGGGGCAAGAGGTACGCAGTTACGAAGAATTTGCAACAATCGGTCAGGCGCTTGTGCCACCCGTGCGCTACACAGTGTTGCGCGATGGGGGTCGTAGCACGGTGCTTGGTCCTATGCCATTCCCAGCTTTAGTGGCGCAGGTTCAACCGCGCTCTGCTGCGATTGAGGCGGGTTTGCAGGCCGGTGACGTAATTTTGCGCATTGATGGCCGGACCATCAGCGGGTTTTCCGAGCTACAAAGGGCTGTGGCAGCAGCCGATGGGGACGAAATGGGTTTTTCGGTCTGGCGGGCGGGCCGCGAGTTTGATGTGCGGCTGACTGCAAAGTCCGTGGCGATACCCAGCGCGAATGGCGATTTTGTGAACCGCCGATTGGTCGGCATATCTGGAGGAACCTTCTTCGAACCGGGCACCGATCCATTGCCCTTTGGTGTTGCGTTCGCCGCCGCGGCGGAGCGCACGTGGTCGATTATTTCCCTGTCCCTTGCAGGCTTGAAGCAGATGATTCTTGGCTCAATCAGTGCATGTAACATTTCCGGTCCCGTAGCGATTGCGGAAACCGCCGGGCAAATGGCGCGCCAGGGGGCGATGCCCTTTGTTGCGCTGATCGCGGGCTTATCGGCGGCGGTGGGCTTAATGAATCTCTTTCCCATTCCGGTCTTGGATGGCGGGCATCTGCTTTTTTGCGCCTATGAAGCGATCACTGGCCGCAAGCCAAGTGATTCTGCTTTGCAAATTTTGATGACCGTGGGGCTCGTATTGGTTTTGTCACTTACGGCCTTTGCTGTGGTCATGAATTTCATGTGCCCTTAACCAGATGCTATGTATGAAAACCTCGGAAAATGCGCCGAAAATTCTCTGTTCGGAGCGCAGTTGTTTTTGACACATTGCCGGTGAGACGATAAGTTCACAGAATATTAACTACGCCATAAACAGGGACATTTGTCATGAAACTTTTTGGAGCTCATACGGCACGGGTAAATGTTATAATTCGCGCCCTTGGGGTCATGATGATCTCCTGCGTCTCGATGGTGCAGGCGGCACAGGCGTATGATTTTGAGATTAACGAAATTATAGTCGATGGTAATCGTCGGATTGAGACGGAAACGATCCGCAGCTACACAGCGATTGAAACCCCCACAGCTCTAACGACCGGTGAAGTTAATGACGCAGTGCAGAGCGTGCGCGCCTCAAACCTATTTGAAAGCGTTTCGGCAGAGGTGCAGGGCACCAGGCTCAAACTCACAGTCGTTGAGTTTCCGACGGTCAATGAGGTTGTGTTTGAAGGAAATGACCGGCTTGGAGACTCCCAACTGAGCGCTTTGGTCCGTTCTAAGTCACGGCGGGTCTATTCGGTCAGCCAAGTGCGGGATGATGCCAATGCAATTGCCGAGGCCTACGCAAACCAAGGCCGCATTGCGGCTTCCGTCGAACCTCGAATTATTCGGCGGTCGGACAACCGTGTCGATGTGATCTTTGAGATCGCCGAGGGCGGTGTGGTAGAGATCGAACGGCTTTCTTTTGTGGGCAACCGGACGTTTTCCGACCGGCGTTTGCGCCGTGTTTTGAATACCAAACAAGCAGGGCTGCTGCGCATATTCGTGCAGCGCGACACCTACATCGAAGACCGGGTTGAATTTGACAAGCAAGTCTTGGCTGATTTTTATAACTCGCGGGGTTACATCGATTTTCAAATTCAATCTGTGACCTCGGAGCTGTCTAAAACCCGCGATTCCTTCTTTCTCACATTCCGGGTTCAAGAGGGGCAACAATTTTCTTTTGGCAAGCTCACCACAACCTCAAATCTCGAAGATATTGACACAGCCGATTTTGAAGAGGCGCTTAAAATAGAGCCGGGTGATATTTACTCTCCGGCCCTCGTGGAAAATACCATTGTGCGTATGGAGCGTCGGGCTTTGGAGCTGGGGCTTGATTTTGTGCGTGTTGAGCCGCGCGTGACCCGTAACAATGACGATCTGGACTTGGATATCGATTTCACCCTGACTCGAGGTCCGCGTGTTTTCGTTGAGCGGATTGATATAGCGGGCAATACGACCACGCTTGATCGGGTGATCCGGCGGCAATTCAAAATTGTTGAGGGCGATGCGCTGAACCCCCGTGAAATTCGCGCGAGTGCCGAACGGATCCGGGCTTTGGGGTTCTTTTCAAGTTCCAATGTTTCGACGCGAGAGGGCTCTGCGCCCAACCAAAGGATTGTAGAAGTTGCAGTTACTGAGAAGCCAACTGGCAGCTTGAAATTTGGGGCCAATTATAATTCGGCCAATGGGGTTGGGTTGGTGGCCAGTTTTCAAGAGTCCAATTTCTTGGGGCGGGGGCAAACCACGAGTTTCGGGGTCAACACCACCACAAGCATGCGCAATTTCAATTTTGCCTTCAAAGAGCCGTCGCTCTACAATCGGGACTTGAGCTTGAGTTTTGGGCTGGATTACCAAGGCACGAGCAAGAACAATGCGCGGTATAATACTGGCTCCGTTGGCTTTGATGCCGCTTTGGGATTTCCAGTCAGCGAGTCTGGATTTTTCACACCCAAGTTCTTTTATGAAACCGAAGAGCTGACCGATGTAACCACGAGTTCCAACGTTATAACGGGCGAGGCGACTGAGGGCGACCGGAAAACGCTTGGCTTGGGCTACACCTACTCTTTTGATAACCGTCGCACCGGTTTGAATCCGAAGGCTGGAATGTTCCTGCGCCTGTCACAAGATTGGGACCTGACCGGTGACGTGCGTTTTGTGCGCACGAATGTGAAATGGGGTGGTGAGGCCTACCTGCGCAATGACGACTTTAAAGTTTCAGCAACCTTTGAAGGCGGCGCATTGAATTTTGCCAGTGGCAATTCAAGCCGGGTTACGGATCGCTTTTTCCTTGGTGCCGCACTGTTCCGCGGCTTTGCGCCCGGAGGGCTCGGTCCGCGTGAATTCGACAGCGCCAATTCTATTAATGACGCGCTTGGCGGGGAATACTATGCGGTCGCGCGGTTTGAAACGCAATTTCCACTCGGTCTACCTGAAGAATATGGCATTGAGTTTGGTGCTTTCTTTGATGCGGGCTCCGTCTGGGGCTTAAATTCAACTCATGTAGGATCGGGTGCAAACCAAGCAGCGCCCGGTACGATTTTATACGATGATTTCACCTTACGGGCCGTTGCGGGTGTATCTATCTTCTGGACCACGCCAATCGGCCCATTGCGGTTTAATTTTACCGATGCGGTTAAAACAGCGGAACACGACGTTGAGCAAAGTTTTGATCTCACTGTCTCGACGTCTTTCTGATGGGTGCCCGCGCCAGATCAGTGCGGCTGTGCGGCCTGCTGTTGGGCTTGCTCTGGGCGCTTCTCGCGGCGCCTGTGGCGGCGCAGGAGACCTCTATTTTGTTGGTAGATCTTGATCGCGCCTATGAAACTTCGTTGTTTGGCAAATCGATGCGCGCGCAGTTTCGTCAAGACAACCAAGCCTTGGCTGCTGAAAATTCGGTGATTTTAAACGCCTTAAAAGATGAAGAATTGCAGCTGACAGAAGAGCGTGCGGCGCTGTCGGCCGAAGAGTTTGCCGCTGCCGCTGCGGCCTTTGACGAGAAAGTCCAGGAAATACGCAACGCAAGGCTTGAAAAAATTCGACAAGTGGATGAGCAATTTAAGACTCTAAAGCCGTTATTTTTTCAACGTATCGAGCCGTTTTTTGACCTGGTGATGCGGGAATTCAACGCAACGGTGATTCTGGAGAAGAGCTCTGTTTTACGCAGCATCGAGGGTATTGATATCACAGATCTGCTGGTTGAGCGGGTGGATGACGCCTTTTTGGTCAGTCAAGCGATTGCAGATCCTGCAGTGGAAAACTAAACCTTGGGTTGAACCGATGCGCGGAGCATGAACAAAATCCAGCGGTCGGGCAAATGTTGCACGGCGCGTCGGGGTTTGATAGATTTGCCAAAATTAAGGATGAAATACATGACCGAACTCGCAAGCGCCGACATCCATCTGATCCAAGCCATTCTTCCCCATCGTTACCCCTTCCTGTTGGTCGATCGGGTCGAAGATATTGACGGGGTGAAATCGGCGCGCGGAATCAAAAATGTCACGATGAATGAACCACATTTTCAGGGGCATTTTCCAGGCACGCCGATCATGCCCGGGGTGACGATTGTTGAAGCGCTGGCTCAAACTGCCGCGGTGATGGTTGGGGTCACGCATAATTTGTCAGATACCAACATGTTGATCTACTTTATGGCTATCGATAAATGCAAGTTTCGTCGCAAAGTTGTGCCCGGCGATGTTCTGGAACTGCATGTGGAAACGATACGCGGCGGATCAAAAATCTGGAAATTCAAAGGCCGTGGTTTGGTCAATGGTGAAATGGCTGCCGAAGCCGAATTCACCGCCATGATGGATTTGCCGGAGACTGCCAAGTGAGCATTGACGCCACCGCACAGATTCACCCGTCAGCGGTCATCGAGCCCGGTGCTCGCATCGGGCCGGGCTGTGAAATTGGGCCATTTTGTTGGATTGGTGCCCGCGTAGAGCTTGCCCAAAATGTCGTTTGCAGCTCGCATGTGGTTATCCGTGGGCAGACAAAAATCGGGACGGAAACGCGCATTTTCTCATTTGCTGTGATTGGTGAAATTCCGCAGGATTTGAAGTTTAAAGGTGAGGTCTCCCAGTTGGTGATTGGCAATGGCAACACCATCCGAGAGCATGTCACCATCAATCTTGGCACCGCAGGCGGCGGCGGTGTAACCTCGATCGGTGATGACTGTTTGCTGATGGCAGGCTGCCACATTGCCCATGACGCGCGCCTTGGAAACCGGGTCATTATCGTAAA
>JAKMFM010000098.1 GCA_022425445.1 Planktomarina sp. | reverse complement strand
CCAGCGGTGAAAAACTATATCGAAACATACCGCGATGATTATTTACAAATTTTTGTAGTCTATGCGGATTGCGGCACCGGGGGGCATTTACAAAACCTCTGCGATGAAATGGGCGTGTCGATGATTTCTGGGCCGCATTGTTACAGTTTCTTTGAGGGCAATGCCGCCTTTGAAGCACGAAAAGAGTTGACTTGCTTTTATCTCACTGATTTTTTAGTACGGCAGTTTGATGCCTTTTTCTGGCGGCCTATGGGCTTGGACAAACACCCGCAATTGCGCGATGCCTATTTTGGCAATTACACCACCCTAGTCTATCAAGCACAGCTCAAAGACGCCGCGCTAGAGGCCAAAGCGCAGGATTGCGCACTCCGGATGGGGCTTGCTTACGAATATCGCTTTACCGGGTATGGGGATTTGACGCCGGCTTTGGCCGCGCTGTCGAAAGGCTCTTAGGCCGCCGCCGCCGCGGTCTGCACCACGCGCGTCACCATCGCCCTCAACCCGTTGGAGCGCTGCGAGGACAGATGCTCATTGAGACCTAATCGCGCCAGTTCCGCGGCGACATTGACCTTGCCGATCTCATCCACCGCAAGACCTGAATAGAGCGTTATCAGCACCGCAATGAGGCCCCGCACGATGATCGCATCACTGTCGCCAATGAAAGTCAAAGTGCCATTATCAATGGTCATATGCAGCCACACTTGCGACGCACAGCCCTCAACCTTTGTCGCGGGCACTTTGAGCGCCTCTGGCATATCAGGCAAAGCTTTGCCCAGCTCAATCACATGACGATAGCGTTCTTCCCAATCGTCAAGAAATTCAAAAGTTTCAACTAGATCTTCAAAACCGGCTTGCGCCATGGGGCTCTCCTATATCGCGTGCATCTGGAGCTGTGTCACAGCTCAAACAGTTTCACTTTGCTTCCCTTGACGGCCAAACCCACTTTGCCGTCGCAAAGTCGCAAAGCATCCGAGCCAAAGACATCCATACGCCATCCCTTTAAAGATGGAACGTCGCGTTGTCCGGCCGCCAAAGCGTCCAGCTCAGCCGTGCTGGCAATCATCTTTTGCGCCACATCGGAGCGTTCCGATTTGGCTTTCAATAGCACCCGTAGAAGATCGGCAACGGCCGAATTGACCTGCAGCTTATCATTCACTTTCGGCGGCTTCGGATAGGTATCCGCATCCATGGCACCCACCGTTTTGATGGCTGTCAAAATTCCATCAGCAATGTCACCTTTGCGCGCCTCGCGCAGCAGCAGGCGTGATTTGTTCAAATCCTCTTGCGTGGCCGGCTTGGTGGAGGCCAACTCGATCATCGCATCATCTTTAAACACACGGTTACGCGGGATATTTCGTGTCTTCGCATAAGACTCCCGAAAGGCAGCCAATTCGCGAAGATAGGCCAAAAACTTATTTGAATTGGTCCGCGTTTTCACCCGCCGCCACGCCTCCGAAGGCACGACATCGTATATAGCAGGATCCGTCAAAGATTGCGTTTCCTCAACCACCCAAGATGTACGCGCAGTGCGCTCCAATTCAGCTTTCAAAAATTCATAAACCCCACGCAAATGGGTGACATCGGCCAGCGCATAGATCTTTTGCGCCTCAGTGAGCGGCCGGCGCGACCAATCGGTAAAGCGCGAAGATTTGTCCACTTGTTGTTTGACGATTTTGCGCACCAAAGTCTCGTACCCCACCTGCTCGCCAAAGCCGCAGACCATAGCAGCTATTTGTGTATCAAAAAGGGGCGTAGGAAAAATTTCAGCGTCATTCCAGAAAATTTCAAGATCTTGACGGGCCGCATGGAACACTTTCACAACAGAGGTGTCACGAAACAGGCGGTACAGCGGCTCAAGTGACATCTCAGACGACAAGGGATCGACCAAAACCGCATCCGCCTCACCGTCCCCCGGAACCGCCATTTGCAACAAGCAGAGCTTGGAATAATAGGTGCGCTCCCTGAGAAATTCAGTGTCTATGGTCACATAGGGATAGCCCTGCGCCCGAGTGCAAAAGGCGTCAAGCTCGGCTTTTGTGGTCAATGTCTGCATGCGCTGTCCGGTTGTTTGAGAGATATTCAGGGCACAATATGGCGAAACCCCATGAAAAGAAAGCGGCCATAGCCCCTGCTAGCTGGGCGGCTCGAAACGGGTCAAAAAAGTCCGCAAAATTTTTGGGTACAGCAGGTGCTCTTGCTGCAAAACACGATTTGCGAGATCTTGCACCGTGTCGCCGGGCAAGATGGGCACCTCACTTTGCCCCAGAACTGGACCCGCATCCAATTGCGGCACAACCTCATGCACAGAGCATCCCGCGCGCCTATCACCCGCCTCCAAAGCCCGCTGATGGGTATGGAGACCTTGATACTTTGGCAAAAGCGAGGGGTGAATGTTGAGCATCCGCCCGCGCCAAGCGCTGACAAAATCCGTACCCAAAATGCGCATGAAGCCGGCCAAACAAATCACATCAATCTGATAGGCCTTTAGAATTTTATGCAACTCAGTTTCAAACCGCGCCCGGTCTTCACCAAAAGGCCGGTGGTCCAAAACCTCAGTCGCAACCCCTATCGCCTGTGCCTTGGCCAGCCCGCCTGCCTCAGGCCGGTTGGACAGCACCAAACGGGCGCACCCTGGATGCGTCTCGTCCATATCCTCAAGCAACCGCTGCATGTTGCTGCCGCCGCCAGAAATCAAAATCGCAACGTTTAAAATGACAAGTGCCCCATGTAGGTGACGCCCTGACCCGGGGTCACTTCGCCTAAGCGGACCGGACTCGTTCCCTGCGCCTTTAAAGCGGCTTCCACCGTCACGGCCTGCGCTGGCTCGACCACCAAGATCATGCCAATGCCGCAGTTAAAGGTCTTGAGCATTTCTGCCTCTGAAATTCCGCCCGCTTGCGCCAACCAGGCCATAATCGGCAAAGTTGGGATGCGCTGCAAATCAATCGTCGCGCCCAGATCATCGGGCAGCACCCGCGGCAAGTTTTCGGTCAACCCACCCCCGGTGATATGCGCCATTGCATACACGCCGCCCGCTCGGAGCGCAGCCAAACACGCCTTCACGTAGAGGGCCGTTGGAGTCAACAACTCTGCACCAAGAGTGTCGGTGCCGAATGGCGCCGGGCTATCCCAGGTCAGTCCGTGATCGGCCACGATTTTGCGCACTAAAGAAAACCCGTTCGAATGCACACCGCTGGATGGCAGTCCGATCAGCACGTCGCCCGCAGCCACGCCTTGCGGCAAATGCGTGCCGCGCTCCATGGCGCCGACGGCAAAGCCTGCCAGATCAAAATCATCCTTGGCATACATTCCAGGCATCTCGGCTGTCTCGCCGCCGATCAAAGCGCAGCCAGACAGGCGACACCCCTCAGCAATGCCCTGAATAACCTTGGTTGCTTGCGCGACGTGCAGCTTGCCGGTCGCGAAATAATCAAGAAAAAACAAAGGCTCCGCACCCTGGCAAATCAGGTCATTGACACACATGGCCACCAAATCGATGCCCACCGTTGAGACATCACCCGTATCAATTGCCAACCGCAACTTGGTGCCAACCCCATCGGTCGCCCCCACAAGAATCGGGTCTTCATATCCGGCCGCTTTCGGATCAAACATCGCACCAAAACCGCCCAGACCCGACATTGACCCAGATCGTTGGGTCGATTTGCTGGCCGGTTTAATCCGTTCCACCAATTCATTGCCTGCATCAATATCAACGCCGGCCTGGGCATATGTTAATCCTTGGGTCATTTGAGCACCATTTATTGCAAATTCGCCGCTCCGATAACAGGCTCGGCGACACATGTCCATCAAGCCAGCTTGACCCCTGAGAATTCTCTGCTAGTGAGGGCTCACGGGGGCCTGTAGCTCAGCTGGTTAGAGCAGTCCGCTCATAACGGATTGGTCGCAGGTTCAAGTCCTGCCGGGCCTACCATTTGTTTGAATGTGTCGCTGAGCGGCCTGAGAGGCAGAGTGACAAGTCGCCTGCATGCCGCATGGTCTGGATATAAAGATCACCGGGGCGCGAGCGATATAGCGCCGCGCCACCAGTGATCCATAGCTCACTTAGCTTTCGGATATTATGCGTAAATGATATCACCCATCATGAACATGATATAGAGGTGAAAAGCCAGTAATATGGCTGGGACGATATAGCCCTCAGCTGTCGCTTTCACGCCTTCCACTTGCGCCCATTTGCCCTTTACCGTCGTGTAACCAAACACAAGGAATAAGGCTGCTTGGATGGTCCCAAAGGCAAAGACTGACCACGCGCCTGCCGGAGAGGTCAACAACAATATGATATAAATGAGCGATTGCGTGAAAGTGTAAGTGCCGCTCAGCTTGACCATAAATTCAGAACCCGCACCCAGCCCATATTGCGCGATAAACGCATCGCTTAAAAATAGGCAGCGAAAACCATAATATCCCCCCATCAGAGCAGGTATTAAGATCGCTATGAAGTTCGCCAGTCCACCACTTGCATCAATCATGTCATCATCTCCTTTTTGTGTCATATGCAAAACCTAATGACGGGTCTTACGTAATACGTATCAAGACGCTCTTACCCGTCAAATAATAGTCAATTTATCGCCTATCGCGCCTTTTGCAAAACCGCGAAGGCTCGGAGCATCAGCCGGTTGTAGATTTGTAAGTGCCCAGCAATTTTCCAGAATCTTGCATGGCAGCGAGCATGCTATCAGTCTCAATCAGCTCGATCATGGATCCGCTCGTGAAGGTTCCCGACGACATAACGACCATCATTAGTCGCGCGTTCTTTTCCGCATCAGAGTCAACAATCATGATGGCTTCTGCTGTGGAGGGTGAGAAGTAGATGCATTCAGTTATGATCCCAAGTGCCGCTGTAATGCCTTTAATTGCCTCTCCGCGATCCGATGGATTAGAAACCATGCCTTTAAAGCCGCTATCATTGTAGCCCGCACGAACCAAATACTTAGCCATTTTTCAACCTTTCAATCTCAGTTTCACGCTTAAATGTACCGGCTAAATTTTCAAAAATTTAACGTTAGCCGAAGTTTAGCCTCAAAATTAAAAGCTAACTTGAAGAGCA
>JAKMFM010000080.1 GCA_022425445.1 Planktomarina sp. | reverse complement strand
ATGCGGCCTGCGAGGCTTGGCTTGGGCCAAACTATCAGATGACGGCACAAGTAAATCTGGTCCGCCCAAGTGGTGCGGCACAAAGCCCGCATCGAGATTATCACCTTGGATTTCAACCGCGCGAGGTTGCCGCGCGCTATCCGGCGCATGTGCATGACCTCTCGCCTGTGCTGACGCTGCAAGGGGCGATCGCGCATGTGGACATGCCAATTGAAAGCGGGCCAACCAAGCTATTGCCGTTCAGTCAGCGTTATCGCCATGGCTATCTGGCCTTCACCATGCCAGAGTTTCGCGCCTTCTTTGAGGATAATTTCGTGCAAGTGCCGCTCAAAAAAGGCGATGTTCTGTTTTTCAACCCAGCACTCTACCACGCCGGTGGCGCGAATGTGAGCCCAGATGTTCAGCGCATGGCCAATTTGCTGCAGATCTCTTCTGCCTATGGACGCGCCTTGGAAAATTTGGACCGCCAGAGCATGACCCATCAACTCTATGAGGTCCTTTCGCGGCGGGATCATGGCCTGTCAGCACCGCAGGTCGATGCGGCGATTTCTGCCTGTGCAGAGGGTTATTCCTTTCCCACAAACCTAGACACTGATCCGCCCATCAGCGGCCTGGCTCCCGAAACCCCAGCTGCGCTCTGCCGCCTGGCCTTGGCCCAAGAGATGCCCGTGCAAGAGTTCAACGCCGCGCTGTCAGCGCTTTATGCACGCAAAATGGCCTGAGCGCCCTAGGCATAGCGCTCCGGCCCGGCCCATTGTGCTTCAGAATAGCGATCCCCATTGATCCAGCCCATGGGGAGCGCAGCTTCAACCGCCGCCAGCTCCTCTGTGCTCAAGCCATAATTTGCACCTGCAACAAGCGCCTTGAAATGATCAAGACTGCGCGTGCCAGGAATGGGCAAGATATGATCCCCTTTGGCCAAACACCAAGCAATAGCTAGGCCCGCCGCTGTCAAACCCATCTGCGCCGCCAGAGCGCGAAACGGTGCGGCCGCCGCGATATTCATGCTTAGATTTGGCTCCATAAAGCGTGGATTTTTGGTCAAAAACGGCATGGACTGCACCGCCTCGTGCCCATGGGGCGCGTCAGTCAGCAGACTTCGTCCAACCGGCGAGAAGGCCACAAACGTTGTTCCAAGATCGGCGCAGGTTTGCAATATTCCCAGTTCCGGCGTGCGCGTCGAGAGGGAATATTCCGACTGAAGCGCCGCCACCGGGTGCACCTTATGGGCCGCCCTCAGCGAGGTCGGAGAAATTTCTGAATAGCCGAACCCACCGATTTTGCCCGACTTTACAAAGCCTGCAAGGGTTTGTGTGACTTCCTCAATCGGAACACAGGGATCGCGGCGGTGGACATAATATAGATCAATCTGCTCCACCCCAAGGCGCTCAAGGCTATTGTCCAGCTGCTCCGCAAGATAGGAGGCTTCATTGTTGAACAATCGGTTTGGATCTTTGCGGTCTGTTATTCCGCCTTTGGTGGCAATGTGAAAGAACGACCGCGCCTGCGGATTTTCTGCAAGATAGGCACCAATATGGCGCTCTGAGCCGCCCATGCCATAGACACTGGCTGTATCGATATGGTTCACGCCGAATTCGCGCGCAGCATCTAAGATCGCAAAGACTTCATCGCGGCTCACCTCACCGTAAAAATTGGAAAAAGACATGGCTCCGATACCCAAACGGGATGTTGTGGCACCCGTGTGGGGAAAGTTACGATTTTTCATGCGGGTGATCCTTTTCAACAGCAGCAACGGCCTGCGCAATCGCTGCACTCAAACTCAAATCGGATGTATCAATCAGTACAGCATCTTTTGCGGCCACTAAGGGCGCAGCACTGCGAAACCTGTCGCGCGCGTCGCGCGCGATCACATCTGCCAACACCTGTCCAAGGCTGGTTTTAGCACCGCTGCCTAATAGCTCTTTATAACGCCGCTCTGCGCGTACTTCGGCACTGGCGGTAATGAAAAGCTTCACATCGGCATCTGGCAAAATCACAGTGCCAATATCACGCCCATCCAAAACCGCGCCGCCGGTGCGACGGGCAAAGCGGCGCTGAAATTCAACCAACTCCGCCCGCACCTCTGGCAGGGCAGCCACTTTGGACGCCGCTTGGGCCACGGTATCATTGCGCAGCGCAAGTGCGTTTAGATCCTCTGCCTGCAACTGTTGGGCAGCCTGTAATGGCTCTGCGCCTTTCAACACCTTTGCCCCGACGGCACGGTATAACAATCCGGTATCCAAGTGTGCCATGCCAAAATGTTTTGCAATAGCGCGGCTGATCGAGCCTTTTCCCGCTGCGGCCGGCCCATCTATGGCAATCAATAGGCTCATGGGTTTCCCTCAGCTGGGTTTCCCTCGGCGCTATCGACCCGCGTGGTCAACACAGGGTCTTCTGCTGGGGCCTGTGGCAATCCATCATCAATTTCATAGTAATCGCCTTTATCTGCACAAAAAATATGTCCGGCCATTCTGACGCCCGTGGCGCCGTCGATACAGCCGACAAAAATTGAAAGATGCGTTCCTTTTCCGTCCCAAAACAATTGGCTGCCACATGTGGGGCAAAACCCGCGGCGCGCTGTGGAAGACGAGTCATACCAGCGCGGCGCGCCCTTAATCGTAACACTGCTGCGCAGCGCTGAGGTTGCAGCCACAAAATGACCCGTTGTTTTTCGACATTGGGTGCAATGGCAAGCGATCACCGGCCGCAGAGGCCCGGGAGTGGTGAAACGAATTTGGCCGCAAAGGCAGCTGCCCTTTATCTCCGCACTCATTGCGCCATCCGCGAAATGGAGGCACCCAATTGTGTCATGAGCGGCTCAAATATAGGGAAAGACGTGGCCACTGGCCCACCATCGTCAATCAACATGCCGTCAGTTGCGCCCATCCCCAGGATCAAAAACGACATTGCAATGCGGTGATCGAGATGCGTCGCGGCCAAGGCGCCACCTTTCACCGCGCCGCCCTGCCCATGCACATGCCACCAATCGGGACCCTCGTCCACTGTGACCCCCGCCGCGCGCAGGCCCGTCGCCATGGCTTCGATCCGGTCACTCTCCTTGACGCGCAGCTCTTTTACACCGTGCATCCGGGTTACGCCTTGCGCAAAACTCGCCACCACCGATAGAATTGGATATTCATCAATCATCGAGGCGGCCCGCTCGGGCGGCACCTCGATCCCCTGCATATCTGGGGAGTATTTCGCGCGCAAATCAGCCACAGGCTCGCCACCTTCCTCGCGCATATTCTCAAATGTCAGATCCGCACCCATCTCTTGCAGACTATAAAACAAACCGGCCCGGGTAGGATTGAGGCCAATATTTGGCACAAGGACCTCGGAGCCTTCCACGATCAATGCGGCACAGACCGGAAAGGCCGCCGACGAAGGATCACGCGGCACAGTGATATCCTGCGGGCGCAATTCCGGCTGGCCGGTGAGGGTGATCACCCGGCCGGCATCGGTTTCGTCTACCGTCAGCTCGGCGCCAAACCCCACCAACATCCGTTCGGTGTGATCCCTCGTTGCCTCTTTCTCAATCACAACCGTCTGGCCCGGTGCATTCAACCCCGCCAAAAGCACTGCGGATTTCACTTGTGCCGAGGGCATCGGCACTTCATATCGCACCGGCAACGGCTGCCCAGCCCCAATAAGTGTCAGCGGCAAGCGCCCCTCAGAGCGACCATGAGACTGCGCCCCAAAGAGCGCCAAAGGATCCGTCACCCGGCCCATTGGCCGCTTGTTCAAACTGCCATCACCGGTAAAGGTCGCTGTGATCGGCGATGTGGCCATAGCCCCCATGATCAACCGCACCCCAGTGCCCGAGTTGCCACAGTCAATCACCTGGTCCGGCTCGGCAAATCCGCCAACCCCGACCCCATGCACCGACCAGGAGCCGCCGCCATGATTGATGACCTCAGCACCGAAGGCCTGCATCGCCTTGCCGGTGTCCAGCACATCATCGCCTTCAAGCAGCCCTTGGATGCGGGTCTCGCCAAGGCTGAGCGCCCCGAGGATCAGCGAACGATGCGAGATAGATTTATCCCCCGGCACATCTGCTTGGCCCCGCAACGGCCCAGATTTATGCGAAGTCATTGGAAGTGCTGCACCATGGCCTGACATATTCGTCCCCTTATAAGTTGACAAAGTGATAGCGTCCCAGCCAAGCGAGGTCCACAGCTGAGCGCGGGTCTGTTTAGGATTTTTGGAACGTTAAATAATGCGGCCGCCGGCCCTCGCGCAGGGCCTTTTGCTCATACCGCGTTGAGATCCAATCTCCCCAAGGCATGCGCCAATCGTCTGGCGCTTCTGCCAACCAGTCAAAGCCCGCCTTAGGGACTTCCTGCAAAGTTTGACGCACATAATCCTCAATATCTGTAGCCACGCGAAACTCAGCTCCCTGCATCAGGCAGCGACTTAGAGGCTCCAAATGCTCCGGCGTGACAAATCGCCGACGGTGGTGGCGCAGTTTTGGCCAGGGATCGGGATAGAGCAAGAAGGCCTTGCACACGCTGCGCTCCGGCAAAACATCCATAAGATCACGGGCGTCGCCCATGTGCAGTTTTATATTCTTCACGCCCGCCTTGCGCATTTTACCCAGCAACATTGCCACGCCGTTGATATAGGGTTCTACGCCAAGAAACTGAATGTCAGGATTGGCCAAGGCCTGATGCACCAAATGCTCGCCGCCGCCGAAGCCAATTTCCAGCCAGAGCGGCTTGCCCGCCGCGACGTGATGCATATCGAGCAGGCTGCGCTCGGGATTATCCGTGCGGGAGATCCCGCCGACGCTGAGCTTGGGCAAATCTTCTTCCAGGTAACGCTCTTGCGCGGCATTGAGAGCCTTGCCTTTGATGCGCCCATAAAAATTTCGATGTTCCATAGCCCGTCTCTCACAAAAAAGGGTGCGCCTGCGCGCACCCGATTGGTAACTTATTAGGGCCCGCGCGCGCCCCTGCGCCTACACGGCTTTTTTCAGCGCTTCAACCAGATCAATCTTTTCCCAGCTAAAGCCGCCATCGGCTTCAGCTG
>JAKMFM010000070.1 GCA_022425445.1 Planktomarina sp. | reverse complement strand
CGACCAGTGCCAGTTGGTGGAACCAAAGATACCTTTAACGTTGGCGCCCGCACCTTTCGCCATGAGGCGAGAGTACAATGGAACAACAATCTCAAAGTTCTTGTTATTAACCAGCTTGTCACGGAGGCCAAACTGAACAGCGTTTGTCAAAGAATTCACCATGTTTCCGCCGTAGTGGTTCAACACGAGAACATCCGCGTCCGATTGCAGAACTGGCGCGATGTAGGAGGAGAAGTCAGTCTGTGTCAGCGGAGTTTTCACCGCGTTTACAGTTTCCCAGCCCATTGCTTCAGTTGAGGAGCGCACGGCCTCTTCAGTTGTGTAACCCCAGTTGTAGTCAGCGGTCAGGTGATAGGCTTTACGGTCTGTACCGTAATTTGCTGCAAGCACTGGAGCCAGAGCGGCACCGGACATATAGGAGTTGAAGAAGTGACGGAAGCCGTTGGCCTTCTTGTCTTTTCCTGTTGTGTCGTTGGAGTGTGTCAGACCTGCCATAAAGATGACGCCGGCTTCTTGACACAATGCTTGCACGGCCACAGCAACGCCTGAAGACGAGCCGCCAGTGATCATGATCGCGCCATCTTTTTCGATCATGGATTTTGCAGAGGCGCGCGCCGCGTCAGATTTCGTTTGCGTGTCGCCTGTGACATACTCTACTTTTTTGCCCAAAATACCGTTGCCTTGCAACGCTTTGGAGGAAAAAGTGTTCATCATGCCACCATCGCCGCCACCGTTTAGGTGCTCAACGGCGAGCATGTAGGCGCGCAATTCATCGGCACCCTCATCTGCGTAGGGGCCAGATTGTGGTACGTTGAAGCCGAGTGTGACAGTGCTGCCAGTTGGTGCGTTGAGGTAGCCAGAATGGCTGCCTGCGGTAAGGATCGTCGGCAGTGCGATGCCAGCGCCAGCAGCGGCGCCAGCTTGCAACACGTTGCGACGGCTCATAATTGATTTAGACATTTAAGTCCTCCCGATTGAATAAAGGGGCCCACTCTTATTTTGCGATTCCCCCGAAAACACACTTCTCAGTGTTGCCACAGTTTCGCTCTTTGATGGATTGTTGTGCAACGTTGGTGTCGATTGATTCAAATATTTTGTAAATTATTGCACGGGTACTTGATAATAATTGTAAATAAATTGACAAACCCGCTTGGGCTTTGCAACAGTTCTGCAAGCAGTGTCAAGGAGACATGATATGGAGCGTAGCGGTTTTGCTGGCAGTCGAATCCGTGAAAGGCGAGTGGCGCTTGGGCTGCGGCAAGCCGAGGTGGCTCTGCGTGCAGGGATTTCTGGCTCCTATCTCAACCTCATTGAGCACAATCGGCGCCGTATTGGTGGAAAAGTCTTATTAAACATCGCTGCGGCGTTGGATGTCGAGCCTGGCACGCTGGCACAGGGGGCCGAAAAACGGCTCCTCACCAGCCTGCGCGACGCGGCCATTGCGCGGCCAGATGTGGAAGTTGACCTTAGCAAGACAGAAGATTTTGCTGATCGCTTTACGGATTGGGCGCATCTAATTTCGGCGCAACAGAGCCAAATTACCTCTCTACAACAAACCGTTAGCAGCTTGTCAGATCGTCTTGCTCATGACCCGTTTCTGTCGGAGGCGTTGCATGAGGTGCTTTCAACCGTCTCTGCCATTCGATCTACCGCGAGTATTTTGGCAGAGCCGGGGGAGATGGATCAAAATTGGCAGCGCAGGTTTCAAACCAATGTGTTTCAAGACAGTATTCGTCTGGCCACCGCCAGCCAATCTCTTGCGGATTATCTGGATGGCGATTCGGATCGAGTGCTGGATACGCTGTCACCGCTGGATGAGCTGGACAGCCTTTTGGCAAAACATTCCTATCACTTTGCAGGGCTCGAAACCTTGCCGGATTGGAGCGACTCTGTCGCGGATGCTCTATTGGCAGAGGTTTCAGCGGCGGCAAAAATCTTGGGCATGGCGTATTTTAGGCAGTACTGGAACGATGCACAGAGCTTCCGCCTGCCGAAACTGTTAGCGCTGGTGGCGGAGCTCGGACTGGATCCGGTGCGAATCGCCCGCGAGACCGAGCTTTCGCTGCCCTTGATTTTTCGGCGCCTTGCCAGCTTGCCGCCTGATCCCAGTCATCCAGCTGTTGGCTTGATGGTTTGCGATAGCAGCGGCGGCTTGTTGTTCAAACAGCCTTGCGATGATTTCCAAGCCCCGCGGGTCGGATCGGCCTGCGCGCGCTGGCCGCTTTATGGCGCGCTGACGCAGATCGGCGTCGCAGCGCGCCATCAGGTTTTACACAGTGGTCGGCCAGGAACTTTGGCCGCACAAAACCTCTTTGACACCTTCTCTGTGGCAGAGCGCGTCACCTCCGTGAGTTTTGAGGGCGTGCCAGTATTGCGATCGACGATGTTGATCTTGCGTTCTGAAAAGCCGACGTCGGACCAGCCTTTGCCAATAGGCAGCACCTGCCGCCTGTGCAATATCCAAGCCTGCACAGCGCGCCGCGAGCCGTCAATTTTTTCAGATGGGTTTTGACAAAGCAGGTTTATTTCGGGTCTAGTGGCAAAGATGGCAAATTTGAACGAAAGGAGGCTGAAATGCGGCATGTTTTGCTGATCGAAGACGAACCGAATATCATAGAAGCCCTCAGTTTCATATTTCTACGCGATGGTTGGAAAGTTGACGCGCATTCCGACGGGGCCAATGCTGTCGCCACAACCGTTCAAACGGCTCCAAATGCCATTATCTTGGACGTCATGCTGCCCAATCGCTCTGGTTTTGAAATTCTCGAAGAGTTGCGCAGCCTGCCGGACTACAAAGACATCCCAATTTTGATGCTCACCGCAAAAGGCCAAACGAAAGATCGCGACACCGCTATAGCGCGCGGGGCAACCCAGTATATGACCAAGCCATTTTCAAATGCAGAGGTTTTGAAAACTATGAACGCGCTGGTCGGACACGCGCCGTGATTGGCAAGCGCGATCAAACCATGAAACGGGCTGCGAATGCCGCCCGCGGGCAGCGTCTAACAGATTCAGCATTGATTTTGCCTTGCGTTGGGATGATTCTTTTTTTGCTTCCGATCATGTGGTTGCGTAGCTCTGAGGTTGCCCCAGCTGCGGGAATCGCGACCTCTACCGCTTTAATTTACCTGTTTGTTGTCTGGGCTGGGTTGATCTGTTGCGCTTTGGGCTTGGCACTTCTGATCAAACGATTTGGCGTGGGACGGAGCTGAATGCTGTCTCTCGATCTGCTGATTTTCGTCTCCCTTATTTATGTGGCTTTCCTGTTTGGCGTTGCCTTTTGGGCAGAGCGGGCGAGTGATGCCGGGCGCGGCGGCTGGATGCGCACGCCGCTCATCTATACCCTGTCATTGTCGATCTACTGCACCGCTTGGACCTTTTACGGCGCTGTGGGCTTCGCAGCGCGGTCGGGCCTAGAATTTTTGACCATCTATCTTGGCCCGACTGTGGTGCTGATCGGCTGGTGGTTGATCCTGCGTCGGTTGGTGCGGATTGCCCGCGCGGAGCGGATCACCTCAATTGCGGATCTCCTGTCCTCGCGGTTTGGAAAGTCTGCGCTTTTGGGCGGCTTGGTGACGGTGATGGCGGTGGTCGGCACAACTCCTTACATAGCGCTTCAGTTGCAATCGGTGACCACATCCATATCGGTTTTCGCAATGGGCACTCAGAACATTCTCAGCTCTACGAATATTGCTTTGTGGACGGCCGCGGGGCTTGCTGTGTTTACGATTGTATTTGGCACCCGCAATCTTGACGTGAACGAGCGGCACAGCGGCGTTGTTATGGCCATTGCTGTTGAGGCGATTGTAAAGCTCTTGGCGCTGTTGGCGGTCGGGGTCTTTGTGGTCTGGGGCTTGGCAGGGGGGGCTGGAGATGTTTTGGCGCGCATTGATGCCTCTCCCATCTCACAATGGGAAGTCAGCACAGGGCGCTGGATTGGGCTTACTTTTCTATCGGCGGCCGCATTCTTGTGCTTGCCGCGCATGTTTCAGGTGATGGTGGTGGAAAATTCTGAAGAAAGTCATCTCGCGACCGCGAGCTGGGCCTTTCCGCTTTATCTCTTGCTCATGTCGCTATTCGTGATTCCGATTGCGGTGGTCGGGCTGGATATTTTACCTGCGGGGTCCAACCCGGATCTTTTTGTGCTCACCCTTCCGCTGTCTGCTGAGCAAAATGGTCTGGCGATGTTGGCGTTTCTGGGTGGGTTCTCTTCGGCGACCTCTATGGTGATTGTGGCGGCGATTGCCCTATCAACTATGATTTCAAATCATATAGTCACCCCTATTTGGTTGCGCGCGCGCGGTCAGGGGGCGACCATTTCTGGCGATGTGCGCAGTGTAGTTTTGATTTCCCGGCGCATTTCAATCATAGGCATTTTGACGCTTGGCTATCTCTATTATCGCATTTCTGGTGGTGGGGCGGCCTTGGCCTCTATTGGCTTGATTTCTTTTGCAGGTATCGCGCAGATCTTGCCGGTAATGCTGGGGGGTATCTTTTGGCAAGGGGCGACCAAAATTGGAGCTCTGGCTGGTTTGATCTGCGGATTGCTGGTTTGGAGCTATACGATGTTCTTGCCGTCATTTGGGCCGGAAGTTTTGATCTCTCAGGAGTTAATCGACCATGGGCTTTGGGGGATGCAATGGCTCCGACCGACCGCCCTGTTTGGCATCCAAGGGCTTGATCCGGTGGTGCATGCGGTCTTCTGGTCAATATTGCTCAACAGCTTCGCCTTCGTGGCTGGTTCAATCTTATCCAGACCCTCCCCTTTAGAGCGGGTGCAAGCGGTACAATTTATCAGCGCTTTTGACAGCGGCCCTTCGGCCCGCGGATGGCAACGCGGAGCAACAGATGCAGAAGATCTTTTGGGCATGGCACAGCGCATTATTGGCGCGGCTCAAGCCCAAAACTTGTTTCGCACAGCGGCACAACGGCAGGGCAAACAGGGCTATCTTCCGGATCCGACGCCGCAATTTCTGGAAACTCTAGAGCGGGGCTTGGCGGGCAGCGTTGGCGCCGCGACAGCGCATGCAATGTTGGGACAAATGGCCCGTGGCTCCTCTGTGACGGTGGAGGATTTGATGGCTGTGGCGGATGAAACCGCTCAGATCATGGAATATTCCAACCAGCTGGAGGCTAAGTCGGGAGAGTTGACGACAACTGCACGCAAACTGCGCGATGCCAATAACAAACTCACGACGCTCTCCATCCAAAAAGATGCTTTTCTCAGTCAAATCAGCCATGAGCTGCGCACGCCCATGACGTCGATTCGAGCTTTTTCGGAAATTCTGCAAGATCCAGATCTAGCGGAGGGCGATCGGCCGAAATACGCCCGGATCATCGAAGATGAAACGCAAAGGTTGACCCGGTTGTTGGATGATTTGCTTGATCTTTCGGTGCTTGAGAATGGTCAGGTCTCGTTGGAGCTTCGCCAGGCCAGTTTGCGCGATATATTGGACCGTGCGCAGGCCTCGGCCAATGCGGGCCAGCATATAAAAATTCGTCGCAGCGCTGGGCGTGAGGATATTTCGATCCTCACAGACCCGGATCGTTTGACGCAAGTGTTTATCAATCTCATGTCGAATGCTGTGAAATATTGCGAAGTGCCACAGCCAGAGTTGCGCATCATTGTCACCGAGACGCCTGTGGCTATGACCGTGGATTTCATCGACAATGGCGATGGGGTAGATAAAGCCAATCAGGATATGATTTTCGAGAAGTTTGCTCGTGCCTCCGATCATACAAAGGCCGGGGGCGCTGGTCTTGGTCTTGCGATTTGCCGCGAGATCATCAGTAATTTGGGCGGGCAAATTTTCTATTTGCCCGGTCAGCGCGGCGCGGCGTTTCGCATCAGCCTTCCGCGCGATTAAGTGCCATCATTTCGAGCTGTGGCCTGAGGTGGGCCAATTGATACCCTGCACGGGTGGTGGCGTCCAAAATGCGATCGGTCGCGACGCGCCCGGCTTGTGTAAAGGCCCAAACAACGCTGCAGCGATTGCCCGAGGCGCAATAGGCAAAAACTGGGCCAGGCAATTGCGCCAAAAGTTCTGCTTGGCGCTCAATCTTATCGGGGCCAAAACTCGAAGGATCAAAAACATTCTCGGCGAAGTCCATCCCGGCGGCCTCCACGGCGGCCCCAATTGCCTCAATTTGGCGGGATACGGGGTTTTCTTGATCAGGGCGATTACAGATGACAGATTTGAAACCGGCCTGTGCGATGCTGGGCACGTCGGTGACGTCTATTTGCGGTGATACTGAATAATCGTCGGAAAGGGTGTTATACTGCATGTTAGGTAAGTCCTCGTTGTCGTATGTCTGCAGTGCCGCGGCGGGTTAAAGCATAATGCCAATCACCACCATCATCAGCCCAATTGCAGAACATCCCATAGCGCCTAGGTTCCAAGCGATTGCCGATTGAAGCTGCATTTTCATGTCATCATCGCTGAGGCCTTTTTTCTTCGCCCGCATGATCCGTGCGATGGTATAAAATAGCAGCCCAAGGCCGATAAAGGTCACGATAATCCCTGGGATGATGAGCCAATCCATAGTCTACTCCGAAACTTTAAGTTGGCGCCACAGTCGCGAAGGAAGGCGGCTTGTGCAAGTCGAAAACGAAGGGTATCGCTGCCCCATCACTTATTGCAACGGAGTCCCCCATGTCAGAAATCGACAGCAGCTAACGCGTCACCGCCGATGAATTGCGGCAGTTCATAGAACGTATCGAGCGTTTGGATGCCGAAAAAAAGGATCTGGCAGAACAACAAAAAGAGGTCATGGCAGAGGCCAAAGGCCGTGGGTACGATACGAAAGTCATGCGCAAACTCATCACCCTGCGCAAGCGGGATCAAAATGATATTGCGGAAGAAGAAGCAATTTTGGAAATGTATAAAGAAGCCTTGGGCATGTGATTTTGGGACTGGCCTTCACAGGGCTGGCTTAATGACTTTAACATCGCCGCGCGAGATGATGGGATTTACGTCTTCATCATATAAGTCTGATAGGCGGGTCAGCAGATCATTTGTCCAGCCGGGCAAGGTGATTTCTTCCTCCACCTCGTCGGGATTGGCATTATGCTCCAGAAAAGCTGCCAAAACTCTTTGACGTTCTTTTTCTGAGTTTGGCGGGTTGGTTTTGAAATAGTTTTGCATTTTTTGAGTGCCGATCTCAGTCAACAAAGATCCAATCAAATCATAGCCGGCATTTACCGGTTCTTCTGCATCTAGCCCTATGAGGTGACGCAGAATTTTGGGCCAAACAAAGGGTGTATCCTCATTGCACCAAGCGGTGATCTTGGCCCTGGGCAAGACAGTGCGCATGCGATGGATCAAGCCAGACCATTGCACCACAGAGGGGGGCGGCTCCCGCCATTAAGCGTTGAAACGACCGACCGTGAGATTTGCCATAAGCTGCTGGAATAAAGGTTCCGGGGTCACGCATGCAGATAGACAATTCAATCTCATGGCCTTGGAATAAAGTCCCAAAAGCCTGGAGCTTTTCCACAGCCAAAGCATAGAAATCTC
>JAKMFM010000066.1 GCA_022425445.1 Planktomarina sp. | reverse complement strand
GATTGGACGCACAAAGCCCGTCACCCACAATCAGCCAACGAATGCCCGCAGCAGCCATCGCCCAGGGTTTCGTCTTTGGCCAAAGAGAGACAGGCTGCAAGCATCTAAATTGCAATACAAAATCTGGATGGTCCTGTAGGTTTTGCCCCACCCCAGGCAAGTCCACCGTCACCGCAATGCCCATGGACTCCAGATGGGATTTGGGCCCAATACCAGACAACAACAACAGATGGGGTGAGCCGACGGCACCGGCAGAAAGCAGAACTTCTTGCCGCGCCATCACATTTACAAGCGCGCCCTGTTGATCACGATACAAGACACCCGTCACCCGATCACCAGACATAATCAAACGATGCACCAAAGCCTTCGTTACGATTGTCAGATTCTTGCGCCCGCGCGCGGGATCTAAGTAAGCACGCGCAGCGCTCCACCGTTCTCCTTTGAAAACCGTCCGGTCGAAAACACCAAAACCTTCTTGGCAATAGCCGCTGATATCATCCGTTCGTTGATATCCCGCTTGTGCGCCAGCTTCCAAAAATGCCTGCGCCAGCGTTTCGGTGGCTTCAGCCCGTTGCACATGAAGCGGGCCTTTTGTGCCGCGAAACGCATCAGCGCCACCGCTATAGCTCTCCATACGTTTGAAATATGGCAGAACATCTGCGTAGCTCCACCCTTCACAACCGGCTTGGCGCCACCCCTCATAATCCAGCGCATGGCCGCGGATAAAACACATGCCATTGATTGAAGACGACCCCCCAAGGGTTTTGCCCCGATCGTGCTGAAGTTGGCGACCGTCTAATTCTGGCTCCGCTTCCCCTTGAAAAGCCCAATTGTGTTTTGTGCTCTTCAGGTTGGACAAACAGGCTGCCGGCATTCTTATGGACAGCGCCTTATCTTCCGGCCCAGCCTCCAGCAAAAGCACCCGGTTGCCCGGATCACGGCTCAAACGGTACGCCAAAACACAGCCAGCCGACCCAGCACCGACGATAACATAATCAAATTCCATTGAACGCGCGCCCCAAGTGATCCGCCCAACCGGCCGACACCCTATGCTGCCGCAACCTGGCACAATCAGCAATCAAAAACGCAGGGCCATGGGAGATGAAGATTTAAGGCGGCCTGCGCCGTATTTGCAGTGGCATAACGCCCCTATGTTCTATATTGATTAACTTAAAATAGTGTTTTGTTTTAGACCCTTAAAATTTTTCATATTTATTTTCTGCCGAATGAGACAGGCTGAGCTTATGACGTTTAACATTTTAATCATGGGTCAATCAGGGCGTTTGCAATATGAGGCCATAATGTTTCTGGCCAGTTTACGCCAATCCGCGCCCGATTATAAAGGCCAAGTCTTCGTCGCAGTGCCGCAACACACAGAACGATGGAATAGCAACCCCACAATCACCGATCCTGAAATTCGTGCGTTGATTAAGACTTTGGGCAGAACGATTAGCTCCTTCGAGAACACACATTTCGGCGAAGATTATCCCTATGGAAATAAGATTGAGGCACTCTCTGTCGTACCCGAAGGCGAGCCCTTCGTCTTTTTTGACACAGACACATTAATCACCGGTGCCATGGACAGCGTGCCTTCTGACTTTGAGCGCCCCTCTGCTTCGTCCAACGTGGACGGCACATGGCCAGTGATCGAATTTTACGGTCCCGGATATACAGCCACTTGGAAAAGTCTCTATGACAAATTTAAGCTTGATTTCGAAAGCAGCTTGGATTTGTCGCAACCGGATGAATCTTGGCGGCGATATCTGTATTTCAATGCCGGGTATTTCTACTATAAATGCCCCAAAACTTTTGGCGAACGGTTTTTAAACTATGCCCTAACCATCCTCGATGATGGGCCGAAGGAAATTATCTGCCAATCGCTAGACCCTTGGCTCGATCAAGTCGCCCTGCCCTTGGTCATCCACAGTTTTGGTGGGGGCCGGGATGCGCTTGAGGCCGGCCACTTAGATGAGGCGATCTCGTGTCACTATCGCCTCTTACCTTTGCTTTATGCACTCGAGAGTGATCTGGCGATCACAACCTTGGAGACGGCTATCGCGCCCAACAAAATCAAGAAAGTTGTGAAGGCCTACGAGCCCATCCGCCGAATGGTCTACCAAAAACGCAGCGCGAAGGTGCGGGCGCTGTTTGACCAAAATAATCTGCCGCACAAAGAGCAGCAGATCCGAAACACACTCAAACGGGCAAGATTTTGGATGCGGTGAACAGCGTTTTTACTGGTTGGCAAATACAGCCTCTAAATTTGCAAAACCCTTAATCTCGATGGGATTGCCAGATGGATCTCGAAAGAACATGGTCCATTGCTCCCCCGGCTCACCTTCAAAACGCACCGAAGGCGGAAGAATAAATGCCACTTGCGCGGCCGTCAGTCGCGCGGTCAAGGCTTGCCAGTCCGGAAGGGCCAGAACCATACCAAAGTGCGGCATAGGAACCAAATGATCGCCTACATGACCCGTGTTTTCGGTTTTCATCACCGGTCCGAGATGAAACGACAGCTGATGGCCGAAGAAATCAAAATCCACCCAAGTGGACGTGCTGCGCCCCTCCTTTGCGCCCAGCACCTCCCCATAGAAGACGCGCGTGGCCTCCAAATCTGTCACGTTGATCGCAAGATGAAACGGGGTGAGCATGAGCGCTTTCCTCAAATTATTGGCCATTTTAGACCCACTGGCAGTAAATTGCCGAGCCACGGCGCGATGATTGGCCTGTTCTGCCGCATAAATCAATTCGCAGCGGGTAAATTCATCCTTTTGGGCCACGATCGTTGCGCCAGCGACCCAATTATGCGAGTTTCTTAGGGTCTAATGTGGATATGATATGTCGATTGAGGGTTTGATGACATCAAAATTTCTTCTCCATCTGTCCGGTGAAAGTATTGACCTCGAGCGCATGGACTCATCGGGCCATTGGCATCGCCTAGGGTCGGTCTCGCCAGGCATCAAAAACTTGAGCGAAGCGCTTGCCAATTTGCGCCAAACAGCGGCGCCAGACGCGGCCGGTCCGCTGGAGGTTCTGGTCGCGCTGCCCGCCGATCAGATCAAAGGTTTAGACCTCGACCATACCGACACCAGCAGCGCAGCCTTACAGCAAGCGCTGGCAGGTCAAACCCCTTATGAATTCAGCGAACTTTGCGTCGATTGCCACCCCACGGCGCAGGGTCAAACCATCGTGGCTATTGCGCAGGAAACGCTTGAAGAGGCCGAAAACCTTACCGAAGCCTTTGGGTTTAAGGCGGTGGGTTTCGTCGCTCTACCCGGCGCCGCTTGGGAAAATAATTTTGCTGTTTTTGATCGCTCTGGATCTGGCACTCAAAACCGGCCGAGCGCCTATATCGTAGCAGCCCAAGAGACCAAGGTGGCAAATGTAACGCTCCTTGCGGCGCTTGCACAGAGTGCGGTGCCCACACCAAAACTCAGCGCGCGTGCAGCAGATCAAGCGGCGCCAACACCTAAGATTTCTGCCAATCCGACAGCGGAAATTGACATGCCCCCGCCGCCACCAAGTGTCGGGAATGCACCAGCGGCGGCACCTGCCCGGCAGATGACCTATTCCACAGCCGTGCCACGTGAGACCGTGCCGACCGCAAACCCCAAGCCGCAGGCCCGCCACCCAATGAGAATCATGCAGCGCCTCGCCAAGATTCGCACAGGCCTGCGCCAACGCCCGCGCAAACCTACACCGGCCCATATTATAACAATACAAGCCCAGGTTGGCGGAAAGCCGAAATATTTAGGCTTGATCCTTACAACTTTGCTTGTGCTGTTCATGTTCACCGTGGCCACGCTGGCTGCAACACTCGGGCGTGACAAGATCTCGGCTTGGTTGGGCCTGTCTGCATCGCAAACCGAGATGACCGCAAGCCTGCCTGCTGACACGATCGGACAGCCCATTGGAATCAGCCTGCAACCTTTGAATGGCCCGTCCGCTCCAGCGAATCAGGCGGCACGCGTGCCACAGGTCCAGGATGAGGCGCTGCAATTGCAAAAGGCGGAGGTCGCCCTAAATGATCCCGAAAATGACGCGGAACCCGCTATGAGCCTGGCGGCGCAAGAACCAACGGCAGTGCGCGCTTTGGCCGTTGGCCCTGTCACCGAGCCCGTCACTGCGCCCGCCCCAGAAGAAAAGAGCCTCATCTCAGCGCGAGATCCCAACCTTCAAAAGGATGGGGTGCCCCAACTATTGGACACGCCCTGGTTGACCCCCGACCCGCTGCCAGACAAGGAAGACCCCACACCAGAGGTCGCCGAAGACCAAGCAGAGGATCCATCAACCGCCATTCAAACGGCTCTTGCAGAAGTCGCAAACACGCCGCTGGAGGCAGCTGCGCCGGAGCAGGTCGATTTACCAGAAGCGCCGCTCTCACCAAACTCCGCATCTCCGGTAGAGACCGATCCACTGGCTGAATTCCGGCCCAGACTGCGCCCCGCAGGTCTCCCAGCGCCGATCCGGTCCCAAACCCTGCCTGAGGGCAAAAGCATTGCGCGCACGTTGCGGCCGCAACTCCGCCCACGCGCGATTGAACTGGCGGCGCTTTTGCCCGCTCCTGTGGTGGCCAAGCCCTCAGAAATCCAAGCGCCCACAGCCACCAGCCGCAAAGCTGTAACCCGCGCCGCAACCCGAACAAACGTTATAAATTTGCGCAATATTAATCTAATAGGAATTACGGGCACGTCCCGCCTGCGCAACGCTCTGGTGCGCCTGCCAAATGGGCAGGTCGTCAAAGTGCGGATTGGAGATCGGTTGGATGGCGGACGCGTGACAGATATCTCGACCAAAAGTCTGACCTATGCCAAATCGGGCCGTTCTATCACGCTGGACATGCCACGCGGCTAGCTGTCTCAGGCATCTGACACCCCAGCCTCCGCAAATGTCGCCATGCCAGAAAGACAGGCAACCGCCCCTTTCAAAACACCTATGGCCAATGCCGCGCCTGAACCTTCTCCCAGCCGCAGCCCCAGTGACAACAATGGTGTCTTGCCAAGATGCTCCAAAAGCCGCGCGTGGGCGCCCTCAGCGCTTTTATGACCGGCCTGCGTGTGATCCAAAGCCGCAGAGTTCATGGCATGTAAAACCAAAGCGGCAGCAGAGCAAATGAACCCATCCAAGAGCACAGGAACACCATGGGCACGCGCCGCCGCTATTGCCCCAGCCATGGCGGCAATTTCCCGCCCGCCCAGTGTCTGTAATACAGACAGGGGATCATGCAAAATCTCAGCGTGACGAGCCAATCCCGCCTCGACCATGGAACATTTTTTGGCCAGACCAGCATCGTCCACGCCCGTGCCGCGCCCAACCCAATCTTGAACTGTGCCGCCCAGCAAAGCCGCCGCAATCGCCGCAGCTGGCGTTGTGTTGCCGATTCCCATTTCGCCGGCCACAAATAAATCGGCCTGCGGGTCCACCGCCCGCCAGCCCGTTTGCAAAGCGGACAGCAAGTCGGCCTCGGTCATTGCGGGCCCCTGGGTGAAATCTTGTGTTGGCCGAGCCAGATCCAATGCGACCACGTCCATTTTTGCGCCAAAGGTCTTGGATATTTGGTTGATCGCCGCACCACCCGCTTGGAAGTTATAGACCATTTGCTGTGTCACTTCCGGCGGAAATGCCGAGACGCCAGCGGCAGCAACCCCATGGTTTCCAGCGAAAATTACAACCTGAGGCGCTTCAATGCGTGGCCGCGCCTGCCCTGACCAACAGGCGTACCAAATCGCCAAGTCTTCCAAATCGCCCAATGCACCAGGTGGTTTGGTCAACTGCCCATTGCGCTCTGCCGCAGCCTGTCCAGCACTGTCATCCGCGCCAGGCAGATTGCGCATAAAGTCACGAAACTCAGCTACTGAAGAAATGTCGCGCATGGTGAATGTAAATCCGTTGATTGCAGTTGATACTGTGTTTACCGAAGCGCAGAATAAGCCAATGCGACGAAAGGACCAGCTGAATGTCTAACTCCGACACATGGATTCCAAAATGGGGCGATATCCCGGCTGCAATCGGCCTGCTCAGCCGCTTGCCCTTAAGCGTTGATGTGCATAAGGCGCAAGCGCGTGGCGCTCATACAAGCTGGGCCTATGGTCTGGCCGGAGCGCTCTTTGGAGCGCTCGCGGCTTTGGCCGGTTGGGCGGGGCTGGTGATGGGCCTGCCAAGCCTTGCCACCGGCCTGCTGGTGGTCGGCACAACAGTATGGATCACAGGTGCCATGCATCATGATGGGCTGGCCGATAGCTTGGACGGGCTTTGGGGGGGCTGGAGCCTTCAGCAACGCCTCGACATCATGAAAGACAGCCATGTAGGGGTCTATGGGGTGGCTGGGCTGATCTGCGTGATAGGCCTGCAAGCGACTTTATATGGCCATCTGGCCGCACAGAGCCTTTGGCCGATCCTCGGCGTCATGGCGCTGTCTCGCGCCATTATGGTGCCGATTATGGCAGCGCTGCCCAATGCCCGCAGCCAGGGATTGTCAGCCAGTGTTGGCCGGCCCACCCGGCAAACAGCCATTCTGGCCGTGGCTCTTGGGGGGACAATTGCAGTATTTAGCGGGGCTTGGCCAGCTTTGATCGGGGCGCCCCTCGGTGGTCTGGCTGTTGCCACCATTGCCAAACGCAAAATCGGCGGGCAGACGGGTGACATTTTAGGAGCGAGCCAGCAATGCGCCGAAACCTGCGCTTTGATTGGTCTGATCGCCCTTCTTTGAGCTCACCTCAGAAGACGCATCCCGCGCCAATCCTATGGATGTTTGGCACGGGGGCGGTGTGCCGCCGCGCTCTAGCTGGCAGCCGGGACCACACGCGACATCAGCACATCGGTGATTTCTTGACCCGCCGTTGATTCTTCGGCTCCGTTCACCACGGCAATCTCGCGTGTGAGACGCTCAAGTGCAGCCTCATACAGCTGGCGTTCTGAGTAGCTTTGCTCGCGCTGGTCATCGGTGCGATGCAAATCACGCACCACTTCGGCTATTGAAATCAAATCACCAGAGTTGATCTTTTGCTCATATTCCTGCGCCCTGCGGGACCACATCGCCCGCTTCACCTTCGCTTTACCGCGAAGGATCGCCATGGCATGGGCCACAACATCTGGCGTAGCCAACGGGCGCATGCCCACTTCAATCGCCTTATGAGTTGGCACACGCAATGTCATCTTGTCTTTGTCAAAAGCCACGACGAATAATTCAAGGGTGATACCCGCAACCTCTTGCTCATCAACCGCAGTGACCTTGCCAACCCCATGGGCAGGATAGACAACATACTCATCAATACGGAAATCAAGTTTCTTTTTACTCATCTTCGTCCTTTCACGCCGACGCACCGGTGAACCTGCTGTAAGGAACCAGCCTTAAGGTCCGATTAAAGAGGATGCGCTCAGCACTGTGTTAAAACAGCTGTTCATCTGGTCAAGCATATCATATTTTTAGCGATTGATAAAGCGTAGCTATTTAGCCGCCAGCGCCGGCCGTTTCAGAGAAATATTTCTCCAACTTACCCTCTTCGCCGTCGCGGGCCTCCGCATCGGGAAGCTCGTCTTTTTTTGTTACGATCACAGGCCAAGCCTCGGAATACTTCCGGTTGAAATCCACCCATTTTTCCATATCCGGCTCGGTATCTGGACGAATAGCATCGGCGGGGCACTCAGGTTCACAAACGCCGCAATCGATACATTCATCAGGATGTATAACCAACATGTTTTCACCCTCGTAGAAACAATCTACTGGGCAGACCTCAACACAGTCTGTGTATTTACAAGCGATACAATTGTCTGTGACAACATATGTCATAATCGTGTTTCCTTTGACTTCGACAAGCGCATAAACCGCAAGCCGCTCTTTGGCAAGTTGTGCCTCACTTAGTTCTCTTCAAGCCCTTGCTTAAATTTTTGAATGGCCCGGCGCTCACGGGCCGTAGGGCGGTGAGCGGCCTTGGGGCTGGCAGTGAATGCCGGCTTGGGTTCCGGGGGCGCCAAATCACGGTAGAGGCCCTGGGCCTCGGGGGCGGGACCGCGGCGCGTACCAAGCGCGCGCACCTCAATCACCCTGGTGTCCAAGGCCTTTGGGAAAGTCAGCACATCGCCCTCGCTGACCATACGCGACGGCTTAGAGATAAGATCACCGTTGAGCCGCAATTTCCCCGATTGCACCAGCTTTGCCGCCAGGCTCCGCGTCTTAAAAAACCGGGCCTGCCAGAGCCATTTGTCAATTCGGAGACCCGGTTTCGCCTCACTCACTTTTTGCTAAAGCCCATCAAGGCTGCGGCAAAGGGGTTGTCGGGATCAATCGGCTTGTCGCGTTTGGGTGGCCGGGCTTCAAACCGTTCCGCCTTTCCGGAGTTGCCGCCTGACTTTCCGCCTTTGCCCTTCGCGCCTCGGTCCTGCTTGGGCTTGCCGCGTGCTTTGTGACCTTTGCGCGGACCATCCGCCGAGCGGTCCACGCGTTTCGCACCCCAAGCGAATGTATAATAGACTTCCATTTCCACGGCCGCCGCCTCCTTCGAAGCATCTGCTTCGGTGGCATCCGTCCCAGCCGCAGCGGCCGCTACCGGATCTGCCGATGAAACCTCCGCCGTCGGCGCATCCTCTGGCGCGGTCTCGATGGCTTGTGAAGGCCCATCACCAGACGCATCCGCATCGCTGGCAGGTTCCTGCGCCACCGGTGTGGCCGCAGGCGCTTTCACTTTGATCCTCTCAGCCTTTTCCGCGCGATAGCCCAGACCCTGCATCAAATCGGCAAATTGCTCCAAAGTCATGCCCGTGATCGACAGCATATCTGCCGTGGCTTCAAATCCGCCACGCGTATCCTGCGTGCGCAGCATATCGGCGAGACGTTCCGCCATATCAACACGCAAAGCCCGCTGGCCCGCGGCTCTATAACCAGATTTCAAGTGATAACCCGCAGGCTTTGTCTCATCGGTCGGAACAGTCACCAGCCCTGGCGGGGGCGCCTCGGGAAATTCTTGCAGGCCCGAGGCCAAAGACCAAAGCAACAATCGCAGACGCGTTGGCGCGGGTTTAAGCAACAGCGGCATGAAGATGGTGAACTGGCCAAATCGGATGCCATGCTTGCGCAATGAGCTGCGGGCCTCCTGATCCAAAGACTTCACATCTTCACCCACATCGGCCCGATCCAAAACACCCAGGCCTTCGATCATCTGGAACGCAAAACCGCGCGCCATGCCCATGAGACTTTCATCGCGCTGCATGTTTATCAATGGCTCAAACAGAGTGGATATTTTGCGATCAATGAAATGCTGCAGACGGCGCACAACCTTCTCAGCCACTTCTGGCCCAGCCTCTACATCAACGAACGCCTGCACATGCGGTTTCAGCGCGTTTGGTCCAGCAATCAACTTGCCTACCGCCGAGCTGCCCCACATCAATCCACCTTGTTCGGTGAAATCAATTTCGGTGTCTGGCGCATTGTACATCCGATCCGCCCGAAGATGAAACTCGGGAGCCAAGGCTTGCAGACTGGCGCTGCGAAGGGTCTTCGCCTCATCGGGGGACGCGCTGGCGTCTTGTCGAAATTGAAATCCCTCAAGTCGCCCAACAAACTGGCCTTCTACGGTTACTTCACCATCTTTATTCACGTCGGCCACGAGGCTCTCCTTCTGTTTCAATCGCCGCATCAAAATTGACGTGCGCCGATCGACAAATCTTTGGGTCAGTGCGATATGCAGCGCATCTGACAGTCGGTCTTCTACGGCGCGGGTCGCTTCGCGCCAATGCTCATGATCATGGGCCCAGCCTTTGCGTTGCGCAACATAGGTCCATGTGCGGATATAGGCTAACCTTTTTGACAGGGCGTCAATGTCACCCTTGGTATTATCCAAACTATTTATGCTTCGCGCGAGCCAATCTTGCGGAATTTGCCCCTTTTCGTGCAAATAGTTGTAAATAACACCCAGAAGCTCGGCATGTTGCCGGTTTGAAATACTCCGAAAATCAGGGATTCGGCAGACATCCCAAAGCAACGCAACCGAGGCGCCATCGCTGGCACGCGCCGCAATTTCGGCGTCTTGTACCAAAGCCTTGAGCGCAGCCAAATCACAACTTTCACGGACTCGCGTTAGCCATTCATTGCTCGTATGTTGCTCAAGTGCCGAGATCAGCGCTTTGGTGGAGCCAAATTGCAACTTGGAATTGCGCCAATAAAGCTTGGTCAGCGGCGCAAAGCGATTTTCGGTAATCGCCTCAACCAATTCATCCTGCAAAGGCGCAGCTTCACCCGTAACGCCGAAGCTGCCATTGTTCATATGTCGTCCCGCGCGACCTGCGATTTGCGCCAATTCTGTCGGTAAAAGCGGTCGCATTCGGTTGCCATCGAATTTTGATGTTGCCGAAAAGGCCACATGGTTCACATCCAGATTGAGGCCCATGCCAATGGCGTCTGTGGCCACGAGGTAATCCACATCACCGTTTTGATACATATCAACCTGCGCATTGCGCGTCCGCGGGCTCAACGCCCCCATGACCACCGCTGCCCCGCCCTTTTGGCGCCTCAAAAGCTCCGCGATGCCATAGACATTATCAACGCTAAACGACACGATGGCTGAGCGTTCTGGCATGCGACTGATTTTCTTTTGCCCGCTGTAGCTCAGCTCAGAAAATCTCTCCCGATGCATAAAATCCGCAGATGGAACCAAGGCCGCAATGGCCTTTCGCATGGTCTCTGCCCCCATAAAGAGCGTTTCATGCAATCCGCGGGCGCGCAACAATCGATCCGTAAAAACATGGCCGCGCTCGGGATCAGCGCAGAGTTGAATTTCATCAACCGCGAGAAAATCACATCCCATGCCCTCTGGCATGGCCTCGACCGTACAGACCCAATATTTCGCGCGCGGCGGCACAATGCGCTCCTCGCCGGTGACCAAAGCCACAACGGATGGCCCCCGCAGCGTTACGATTTTGTCGTAGACCTCGCGCGCCAGCAAACGCAGCGGCAATCCAATTATGCCCGTGCGATGCGCCAGCATCCGCTCTATGGCATAATGGGTTTTGCCGGTATTGGTCGGACCTAAAACGGCCACAATTCGATTATTCGGAGCCATTGGCCAATCCCTTAAGGGTTTACAGGGCTTGCCCTAGGGTTTTTGCTTTAAGGCGCGCGCGCGCGTTTGATAGAATCTCGGCGTGAGGATGTATAGCCTCAATTCGATGCAGGATCTCGAAAGCCTCTTCATAAAGCCCCGCGCCATCGAAAATCAGCACCAGCCCCTCCAGCGCCACAAAATGACGTGGCTCAAGAGTTAAAGTGCGCTCAATTGCGGCCATCGCTGGACCAACTTTACCCATATTAAACAAGGTGACCGCACTGAGGCTCCACCCTTCGGCAAATTCTGGAGCGTGATCCGTTAAGGCTGTCAAATGCCCCATGGCCGCCTTGTGGTC
>JAKMFM010000033.1 GCA_022425445.1 Planktomarina sp. | reverse complement strand
GTCCACGCGCCAGCATGGCCGGTAAAACGGCGCGGCAGGCATAGACATGTGCCATGACATGCACCTCCCATGCCGCCTGCCAGACCCTATCTGGCGCTGAGGCTGCGTGATCTGGCTCGCCAGTGCTGAAGCCAGCATTGGAAAAGAAAATATCGACTGGGCCAAGGGTCGCTTCCACCTTTGCTACAACCGCATGAATATTGCTCTCGACAGTTACATCACAAACCATCTGTAGCGCGCCAAGCTCCCCCGACAGGTCGCTCAGCTCCGGTTCATTGAGGTCGCAGAGCATCAAGCGCGCGCCGCGCGTTGCAAATTCACGAGCCAAAGCCGCGCCAATGCCGCCTGCGGCGCCGGTTAGAATAATTATCTTGCCTTGGAACTCCAAAGGGGTCTCCCTGATTTCTAGCGCTGTCCCCCGCCTTGGATGCCATGCACCTGTGCATCCGTGATTGGTTCTATGGGCAATCGGGCTTGTGCAATGAAGCTGGCGCTTTGTGCGCCAAGGGTCAATGTGAATTTTGAACTTTGCACCGAGCGGGGACTCCTGTCTGAGCCGAGATTTCAGACTGGCTGCCCTGTTACGGCTTGCGGGTTAAGTGCGGAGCGGTATGCTGCGTGCTACGCAAACAGCTGCGGCAATGTTTGGGTTTGCCCGCCTGAATCGGTGGTCTGGTAGAACGAGGAGGAGTTGAAAATGCACTGGGATGAGTTTTCCGACTGGGGCGCGAAAATTTCCCAATGGGCCGCAGATTATCATAAAAATTTGCGTAACCGTCCGGTGCGCGCTCAAACAGAGCCAGGAGATGTGGCCGCTCTTATCGCGCAAAGCGCTCCGGAGGGACCGCAGTCTATGGAAGCGATCATGGCCGATTTTGAGCGGGTGGTGATGCCAGGAATGACCCATTGGCAGCACCCAAGATTTTTTGCCTATTTTCCGGCCAATGCTGCCCCCCCATCGATGTTGGCGGAGATGCTGGTTTCAACCATTGCGGCACAATGTATGCTCTGGCAGACATCACCGGCAGCGACGGAGATGGAAACTGTGATGCTCGACTGGTTGCGCCAAGCCATTGGCCTTCCGGAAAAGTTTTCTGGCGTCATTCAAGATTCGGCCTCGTCGGCCACATTGGCGGCGGTGCTGACGATGCGCGAGCGTGCGCTGAATTGGCAAGGTAATCGCTCGGGGCTATCGGGAGCGCCGCGGCTGCGTATTTATTGTTCAGCAGAGGTGCACACGTCGGTTGATCGCGCCATTTGGGTGGCGGGGATTGGGCAAGACAATCTTGTTCGCATTCCCATCTGCGGTGCCCGCCGCGGAATGGCCCCAGAGGCGCTGAGGGCGGCGATTGAGACAGATATTGCGGCGGGGGATCTGCCGGCGGGGCTGATTGCCTGCACCGGTGGCACCGGCACAGGCGCCTGCGATGATATTGCAGCCGTGCTTGCGGTGGGCAAAGAGTTTAATCTTTACAGCCATGTGGATGCGGCTTGGGCGGGCGCAGGCATGATCTGCCCTGAATTTCGTGCGCTGTGGGCAGGGATTGAGGGGGCCGACTCCATCGTGTTCAATCCACATAAATGGCTGGGCGCGCAGTTTGATTGCTCAGCGCATTTCCTTGCCGATCCTGCAAGCTTGGTCAAAACTTTGGCCATACAGCCAGAATATCTCAAAACCCATGACCATGACGGGGTGATTAATTATTCAGAGTGGTCTTTGCCCCTGGGGCGGCGGTTCCGCGCGTTAAAGCTCTGGTTCTTGCTGCGCTCCTATGGGCTCGAGGCCCTGCGGCAGCGGCTGCGCAATCATGTGGCTTGGGCTGAAGGTCTGGCCGATCGCGTGTCTCAGCATCCTCAATTTGAGATTGTCACATCTCCGGTGTTGTCCCTATTTACCTTCCGGTTGGCCGGGCGGGATGATGCGGCGCAAATTGCTTTTGTAAATCGGATCAATGACGATGGGCGGATCTATATTACACAAACCGAAGTGGATGGTCAGATAGCCGTGCGGTTCCAGATTGGTCAATTTGATGTGACCCAAGAGGACGTGCATTTTGCCTATGACGTGCTTTGCGAGCTGGCTGCATAATTCCAGCTGCGCGCAAGAAACAGTCGCAATTGCTGCAAAACTGTGGCATGGGCGGGTTAGAAACGAGATGGAACTGAGATTATGGCGCAACTCATTACGATTTTGAACGGTCCCAATTTAAACCTTTTGGGACAACGTCAGCCAGAAATTTACGGGCATGACACATTGGATGATGTGGCAAAATCTTGCGCGGCGGTGGCTGCGCAATACGGTCTGCGCTCAGAGCTGATGCAGAGCAACCATGAGGGTGCGTTGATTGATATGATACATGAGGCCCGGAAAACCTCAGCGGGCATCATCATCAACCCAGCGGCCTTCACCCATACTTCGGTGGCTTTGCTCGATGCGTTGCATACCTTTGATGGCCCAGTGCTCGAGGTGCATATTTCAAATGTGCATAAACGCGAGAGTTTCCGCCATGCGTCTTATGTCTCCTTAAGAGCAGATGGGGTCATCGCGGGGTTGGGTGTTCAGGGCTACAGCTTGGCGATGCAGCGGATGGGGCAGATTTTGGCGTCCGAAAGTTAAAGGGATTGCCCCTGCTTTTGTAGGCGTGTCAGCCCACCCAGGAGGATCTCAGTCGCCAGATCAGCATAGGACTCTCGGCTCATACCGCGGCCGGGCTGGTGCCAGAGGTAGAACCAGTTCACCATGCCAAAAAGGGACATGGTGAGGGGACGCAGATGATCTGAAGCCTGCCCAAGATATTCAGGCGCGGCGGCGCAAATGGCCTGTGAAAATTCATTGACAATCGACCTTTGGATGTCCGCCAGGATATGACGTTGCGCTTTGGGCAGGGCGGTTGTGCTTTGCAGTTGCAACCGATGCTCCGCATCTGCGCCGCGGTACATCTGCAGCAGCTTTCTGACCAATTGGCGCAGCTGCACCTCGGGATCCGCGGCCGGTTGCAGCGCTATTAGGCCCTCATAGAGCGCTCTGAGGTGGCTGTGCAGAATGTCAAAGAGCAGCTGTTCTTTGCTGTCGTAATAGTGATAAATCAGTGATTTGGATATGCCGCAGGCGCTGGCCAACCCATTGACCGACGCGCGGTCATAGCCGTGGTCTGCGAAATAGACCGCCGCCTGTTTCAAGATCGCGCTGCGTTTTTCGCGGTGGTCTTTGGCAATGGGGCGCGCCACGGTTTAACGCACGGCTCGGTTGTCAACGACCCGAACGGCTTTGCCTTGCGATCTGGCAACCGAATGATCCGCGCCTGCGCGCACCTCTGCCGTGATGCCGATATTGGCCTTAATAAGGGCCGCCAGCGTTTCCCCGGCTTCTTGAGCACCTTCTACATGCACAATCATGTGATCCATGGGGCCTTTTTTGACCAGTTCAATTTGAAAATGCGCCGCCAGTTGTGGCACCTTCATCAATTGCTCTTCGATCTGCGTGGGAAAGACATTGACACCGCGCAGGATCATCATGTCATCGCTGCGACCTGTGACCTTTTCCATGCGCCGCATGCTGCGCGCAGTGCCGGGCAGAAGCCGGGTTAAATCACGGGTGCGGTAGCGGATGATGGGAAAAGCCTCTTTGCTCAGCGAGGTGAAGACCAATTCGCCCAATTCTCCGTCGGGCAGCACCGCTCCGGTCTGAGGATCAATGATCTCAGGGTAGAAGTGGTCTTCCCAAATATGCAGCCCGTCTTTGCTTTCGACGCATTCGCAGGACACGCCTGGGCCCATAACTTCGGAGAGCCCATAAATATCAACCGCATGCATGTCAAAAGCCTGCTCGACCTCCTCGCGCATTGCGTTGGTCCAAGGCTCAGCGCCAAAAATACCGACTTGCAGCGGAGACTTGCGCGGATCTAGGCCCTGGCGTCGGTATTCGTCAAGAATTGACAGCATATAGGAGGGGGTAACGGTGATCCCAGTGGCTTTAAAATCTTCGATCAAACGCACCTGTCGTTCGGTCATTCCACCCGACACAGGCACCACCGTTAAACCCATTTTCTCCGCGCCGCCATGCACGCCCAACCCGCCGGTAAAAAGCCCGTAGCCATAGGCATTGTGGAGCAGATCTCCAAAGCGTAGACCGGATGCGCGCAAAGAGCGTTCCATCACGTCATCCCACATCGCCAAATCAGCTTTGGTGTAGCCGACGACCGTGGGCTGGCCTGTGGTGCCAGACGAGGCGTGGATGCGGTTGACTTGGCCGCGTGGTACAGCAAAGAGGCCAAAGGGGTAGTTGTGCCGCAGATCAGCTTTCACCGTGAATGGAAAACGGGCCAAGTCGGCCAAAGAGTTGAGGTCACTGGGATGCACAGCGGCTGCATCGAAGCTCTGTTTATAATGCGGCACATTGGTGTAGGCATGGGTCAGAGACCAGCGCATCCGTTTAAGTTGCAGCGCCTCGATTTCGTCGCGGCTGGCGGTTTCGATTGCGCTTAGATCTCCGGGTTTTGGCGATAAGTCTTTCATCTGTTTTGTCTCACACTCTCTCAAGTATCATAGCAATGCCTTGCCCCACGCCTATGCACATGGTGCATAGAGCCCGCCTGTGGCCTTTCAGTTGTATTTCATGAGCCGCGGTCAAGGCCAGCCGCGCCCCGGACATGCCCAGCGGGTGGCCAAGGGCTATTGCGCCGCCATTGGGGTTTACATGGGCGGCATCATCCGCGAGCCCAAGCTGCCGCATGACTGCCAATCCCTGGGCAGCAAAGGCTTCGTTCAGTTCTATCAGATCGATGTCAGAGATCGACAAGCCGAGCCGGTCCAAGAGCTTTTCGCTGGCAGGTGCGGGGCCTATGCCCATAATACGCGGGGCGACCCCGGCTACGGCGGTTCCAAGGATGCGGGCCATGGGCTTGAGATCGAAGCGTTCCACCGCAGCTTGCGAGGCGATGATGACCGCCGCGGCCCCATCATTGACGCCCGAGGCATTTCCGGCTGTGACAGTACCATTTTCGCGAAAAGGCGTGCTGAGGCTTGCAAGCTTGTCGAGGCTGGTGGCGCGGGGGTGTTCATCGGTATCAAAGACAGTTGGATCGCCGCGCCGTTGCGGCAGCGATATGGGTGTGATTTCGCGGGCAAATCGACCCGAGGCTTGGGCTGCGGCTGCGCGGGACTGGCTGCGATGGGCAAAAGCATCTTGATCGGCGCGCGATACAGCAAAATCCGCGGCGACATTTTCCGCGGTTTGTGGCATGCTATCGATGCCAAAGCCTGCCTTCATCTTGCGGTTCACAAATCGCCATCCGATGGTTGTGTCAAACATCTCAGCTTTTCGGGAAAAGGCGCTATCGGCTTTGGGGATGACCATGGGCGCGCGGGTCATGCTTTCCACGCCGCCAGCCAGAATGATCTCCGCTTCACCCGCTTTGATTGCGCGTGCGCCCATGGCGATGGCGTCCAGTCCCGAGCCGCATAAACGGTTGAGCGTGACGCCGGCGACGCTCTCAGGCAGCCCTGCAAGCAGTGCCGCCATGCGGGCCACATTGCGATTGTCTTCACCGGCCTGATTGGCACAGCCCATGATCACATCATCAATGGCCGCCGGATCAAGGGTCGGTACATCCGCCAATGTGGCCCGAATTACATGGGCCAAAAGATCGTCAGGTCGGGTCTGCGCCAAAGCGCCGCCAAAACGGCCAATCGCGCTGCGACGACCGGTGCA
>JAKMFM010000031.1 GCA_022425445.1 Planktomarina sp. | reverse complement strand
AGTTAAAAGCCAATCCAAATCGTGCGGCCTCCGGCGCTGTCATTGAAGCACAGTTGGACGTTGGCCGTGGACCTGTGGCCACTGTTTTGGTGCAAAACGGGACGCTCAAACTTGGCGATATTTTTGTAGTTGGGGAACAATGGGGCAAAGTGCGCGCATTGATCAGCGACTCTGGCGAGCGGATCAAAGCTGCTGGCCCATCAACACCTGTTGAAGTTCTCGGCCTGAACGGCACACCGGAAGCGGGTGACGTTCTGAATGTGGTTGAAACCGAGGCACAAGCGCGTGAAATTGCAGAATATCGTGCGCAGGCCGCTAAAGATAAACGTGCCGCTCTCGGTGCAGCGACAACTTTGGAACAGCTCATGGCCAATGCGAAGGCCAATGAAGACATCAGCGAGCTGCCCATTTTGTTGAAGGCCGATGTTCAGGGGTCTGCAGAAGCGATTGTGCAGGCGATGGCGAAAATCGGCAATGATGAAGTCCGCGTGCGGGTCCTGCATTCTGGTGTCGGTGCGATTACAGAAACTGACATCGGATTGGCCGAGGCTTCAGGTGCGCCTGTGTTTGGCTTTAACGTGCGGGCGAATACCTCTGCGCGGAACACAGCCAATCAAAAAGGCGTCGAAATCCGCTATTACTCCGTGATCTACGATTTGGTTGACGACGTGAAAGCAGCGGCGTCTGGTCTATTGAGCGCTGAAATTCGCGAAACATTCATTGGATACGCCAATATTAAAGAAGTGTTCAAAGTGTCGGGCGTTGGTAAAGTTGCCGGGTGCTTGGTGACTGAAGGGGTGGCACGTCGCTCCGCTGGGGTACGCTTGCTGCGGGATAACGTTGTTATTCACGAAGGCACGCTGAAAACACTGAAGCGCTTCAAAGACGAGGTGCCTGAAGTGCAATCGGGTCAAGAGTGTGGTATGGCCTTTGAAAACTATGATGACATTAGACCAAATGATGTCATCGAAATCTTCGAACGCGAAGAAGTTGAACGCAAGCTGACTTAAATTCAAAATAAAAAAATGGCGCTCCTATCGGTCGCCATTTTTCTTTGCACCCGATGAACCTGATTGCCATTCATAAAGTTCGGCGCAACTTTGATCTGGATTCTATTTTTGGGGCGCAGTCTTGGCGAATCTCCAGGGGTTAAGCAGCACTTAACTTAAGTGAAACTTAATACGACTTTGTAAGCAATTAGAGCCAATCAAATAGGATTGGAATCAGAGGTATATCGGCGGCAGGCATGGGATAAGATCTTAAGTCCTGTTTACGGACCCACTTGAGACTCTGCCCCTCCTGCGGTTGCGGAACACCGTGCCACTTCCGGCACGCGAAGAGCGGCATTAACAGGTGAAAATCTTCATAGGCATGGCTGGCAAACGTTAGCGGGGCAAGGCAACTTTGCCAGGTGTTAATGCCCAATTCCTCTTGCAACTCGCGAATCAAGGCGGCCTCTGGCGTTTCTCCCACTTCAACCTTGCCGCCTGGAAATTCCCAAAGTCCGGCCATAGATTTTCCCTCGGGGCGCTGTGCCAGAAGCACACGACCGTCCGGATCGATCAGGGCAACCGCAGAGACAAGTATGGTTTTCACGAGCGGTAATCCGCATTGATCTCAATATAGCCATGCGTCAAATCGCATGTCCAAACCCTAGTTTGTGCCGTTCCGACACCGAGATCTGTACGAATATGTAAATCAGCTTGCTGCATATAGCTGGCGCCTGCTTCCTCTGTATAGCTGGCGGCAACCCAACCATTTTCGGCCACAAGATGCGGCCCAAACCAAATAGAGAGTCGGTCGCGGTCTGCGGCGGCGCCAGATTTCCCAACAGCCATCACGATGCGGCCCCAGTTCGGGTCTTCACCTGCAATCGCCGTTTTGACTAAGGGGGAGTTGGCGATAGACATGGCCACTTTGCGTGCATCGGCCTCATTGCTGGCACCGGTTACTTCAACGGTCACAAATTTTGTGGCGCCTTCGCCGTCTTTGACCACTTGATGGGCGAGATCAAGCATGACTTGCTTTAATCCATCCGTGAAATCTTGAGTATGAGTCACATCTACCCCCGACATTCCGGTTGCAGCACAGATGAGCGCGTCAGAGGTTGAGGTGTCGCTATCGACGGTGATGCAATTGAAGGTTTGATTGGTCAAATCCCCAAGCAAGGTTTGCAGATCTGGCTGGGAAATCTTTGCATCCGTGAAAATATAGACCAACATGGTTGCCATATCCGGGGCGATCATACCTGAGCCTTTGGCAAAGCCGCTGATCGTGACGGGGCGTCCATTTATTTGCAGTGTTCTTGATGCCCCTTTGGGAAAGGTATCGGTGGTCATAATCGCGCGCGCGGCCTCTTCCAGTGCCGCTGAGCTGAGGGAGGCTGTTAATTGCTCTAGGCAATCCGTGATTTTCTGGTCCGGCAAGACCTCGCCAATCACCCCCGTTGAGGAGGTGAACACCGCTTCGGCGGGAATATTAAGCTGGGCGGCGACCGCGGAACAGATACGATCCACCGAGGCCTTGCCCGCGCCACCTGTGAAAGCGTTTGCATTGCCAGAGTTGACAAGTATTGCCGCCCCTTTTGACATATCGCCGCCAATTTTATCCTGACAATCTAATATGCTGGCCGCTCGGGTGGCGGAGCGGGTGAAAACACCGGCGATGGTGGCTCCAGGCGCAAGGGAGGCAAGCATGACATCCGTACGGTTTGGATATTTCACCCCTGCGGCGGCGCTGGCAAAACGCACGCCGTCAATTTTGGGCAGATCTGGAAAGTTTTTGGGGGCCAGAGGGGATATCTGCGTCATTATATTATTGATCCAAGGCTGACAGAACAGAGGGATCAATACCATCGCTCGACAGGGTGACATCTGCGCCATCCATCAAGGCGCGCAAATGTGCTTCCACAGCAGCGTTTTGCAGTTCAACTTCCAGCTCCCCACGCACCTCTTCTAAACTTGGGCGCGCCATAACGCGGCGGTCTGTTAAAAAGATGAGATGATAGCCGAATTGGGTTTGTACGGGTCCAGTATAGGTGCCTGGCGTCATGCTCAGAACCGCATTTTCAAAGTCCGGCACCATTTGACCTTTACCGAACCAGCCCAAATCACCGCCGCGCGGGCCGGAGGGGCCAGTTGAATGTTCTTGGGCGAGCGTCGCAAAATCGGCACCTTCATCCAAGAGCTTCAAGAGTTCCCTCGCTTTGTCCTCAGTTTCCAATAAAATATGAGAGGCTTGATATTCTTCTTCGCCCCCACCTGCTGGAAATTTAGCCTCATAGGCAGATTGCAAGGCGGTGTCACTCAGCGCGCCGGCGCGAATGTCATCAATTACGATTGTCGACAGCAGGTTGCGCTCTTGATTTTCCATTGCTGTAGGCAGCCAGCTTGGCGGTGTCTCAACGGAGCTGGCCAAGAGTTGTTGCTGAATCAATTGCTCGATGATTCCATTAAATAAAACGCTGTCTTCGAGGTTTTTATATTGCTGTGGAAGCTGCCGTTTGATGTCGAGCATGTGGGCGAGCGTCAATTTTGTGCCATTTACGGTGGCAACCACGGTGGTCAAATTCGTCTCTTGTGCGGCCAGGGGTGTGGATAAGAATAACGTAAAGGCTATGTTGCGGAAAATTGTGGTAAATTTTGCCATTGTTTTATCCTTTGAAGCTCACGGAATAACCCGTGCCGTTGACACTGTAATGCGGGACCCATACATCGTTTAGGTGGCCCTGAGGGGGCCGGCTGAACTCTGTACACGCCTATGGCTTTTCATAAGCTGCGGTGGCGCGGTGGGCAAGCAAATCCCTCATTTGATTTGAATAACCATGTGGGGCGGATATGCTGGGCCTAGGAACACTTGCCAAGAAAGTTTTTGGTACACCAAATGATCGTAAGGTCAAAGCGACCCGTCCGTTGATCGGAAAAATCAACGCGCTTGAACCTGAGTTTCAGGCTCTCAATGATGAGGGCCTGGTGGCCAAGACCGAAGAGCTGCGCGCGCGCGCCTTGTCTGGTGAGGATTTGAACAGCTTGCTGCCGGAGGCATTTGCCAATTGCCGCGAGGCTGCCAAACGCGCCTTGGGTCTGCGTGCCTTTGATGTGCAGCTGATGGGTGGCATATTTTTGCACCAAGGCAATATTGCAGAAATGAAGACAGGTGAGGGCAAAACCTTGGTTGCCACCTTCCCAGCCTATCTGAACGCATTGACTGGCAAGGGTGTGCATATTGTAACGGTCAACGACTATTTGGCGCGCCGCGATGCGGATTGGATGTCGAAAGTCTATGGGGCTTTGGGCCTGACGACAGGGGTCGTTTACCCGCAGCAGCCAGAGGCTGAAAAAGCGGCAGCCTATGCCTGTGATGTTACCTATGCGACGAATAATGAACTTGGGTTTGATTATCTGCGCGACAATATGAAGGCTGAATTGAGCCAAATGCATCAGCGATTCCACAATTTTGCGATTGTTGATGAGGTGGATTCCATTTTGATTGATGAGGCGCGTACACCGCTGATCATTTCTGGTCCGTCTCAAGATCGCTCGGAGTTATACAAAACCATTGATCAATTGATTCCAGATGTTTTGGAGGCCCACTATACGTTAGACGAAAAGACCAAAAACGTGACCTTTACTGATGAGGGCAACGACTGGTTGGAAGAGGCGCTGAGCAGCAAGGGCATTCTGCCGGAAGGTCAATCGCTCTATGATCCAGAAAGCACCACCATTGTGCACCACGTCAACCAAGGTCTGCGGGCGCATAAGCTCTTCACCCGGGATAAAGACTATATCGTGCGGGACGGTGAAGTGGTGTTGATCGATGAGTTTACCGGCCGGATGATGGCCGGTCGTCGCCTCTCCGATGGGTTGCATCAAGCGATTGAAGCCAAGGAAAGCTGCACCATTCAGGCTGAAAATGTCACTTTGGCATCTGTGACCTTCCAAAACTATTTCCGGCTGTATGATAAATTGGGCGGCATGACCGGAACAGCTTTGACGGAAGCCGATGAATTTCATGAAATTTACGGCTTGGGTGTTGTGGAAGTGCCCACCAATCGAGTGGTTGCACGGACGGATGAGGATGATCAAGTCTACCGAACCGCCAATGAAAAATACAACGCTGTGGTTGACGCCATCAAGGCGGCTCACGCGAAAAAGCAGCCTGTTTTGGTTGGCACAACCTCAATTGAGAAATCAGAGTTTCTGTCAGAACTATTGACCGCTGCTGGCATCATTCACAATGTTTTGAACGCGCGCCAGCATGAGCAAGAAGCCAAGATCGTCGCCGATGCAGGTAAGCTGGGAGCGGTGACCATTGCGACTAATATGGCTGGGCGGGGTACGGATATTAAATTGGGTGGCAATGTCGAGTTCACCATTATGGAGGCGATTGCCGCTGACCCTGAGGCCAACCCTGACGAAATTCGCAGCCGCATCGAAGACGAACACGCCAGCAATGAGCTGGCGGTAAAAGAGGCCGGTGGTCTTTATGTTTTGGCCACGGAACGGCACGAGTCGCGTCGCATTGATAACCAATTGCGTGGTCGGTCTGGTCGGCAAGGAGATCCAGGTCGCAGCTCATTTTTCCTGTCTTTGGATGATGATTTGATGCGGATATTTGGCTCGGAGCGTTTGGAAAAAGTGCTCAATACTTTGGGCATGAAAGAAGGTGAGGCGATTGTGCACCCTTGGGTGAATAAATCTCTAGAGCGCGCACAGGCCAAAGTGGAAGGTCGCAACTTTGACATCCGCAAACAGCTATTGAAATTCGATGACGTTATGAATGATCAGCGAAAAGTGATTTTCGGCCAAAGGCGCGAGATCATGGAAGCCGACGATTTAGCAGAAATTACACAGGATATGCGCCATCAGGTGATCGATGATCTGGTGACGCAATTTATGCCACCGAAATCCTATGCTGACCAATGGGACGTAGAGGGCCTGCAATCGGCTCTTGTCGAGAACTTAGGGGTTGATGCGCCCGTGGTGGACTGGGCGGCGCAAGAGGGAGCGGATGATGACACGATCCGCGAAAAGCTTGAAGATCTGAGTGACGAATTCATGGCTCGCAAGGCGGTTGAGTTTGGACCTGAGAATATGCGGATGATTGAAAAGCAAATTTTGCTTGAAACCATTGATGGCAAGTGGCGTGAGCATTTGCTGACGTTGGAGCATCTGCGGTCTGTTGTTGGATTTCGAAGCTATGCGCAACGGGATCCGCTCAATGAGTATAAATCTGAAGCGTTCCAACTGTTCCAGAACTTGCTTGACGGTTTGCGTGAGCGGGTGACCCAGCTTTTGGCTCATGTGCGGATGCGCTCGGCCGAGGAGCAAAGAGCGATCATGGAAGAAATGGCCCGTCGACAAGCCGCTATTGCAGCGGCCGCACAATCGGTGGACCCCACCCCTGCAGAACCTGGCGCGTTTGATGAAAATAATCGCGCCACGTGGGGCAATCCCGGCCGCAACGAGGCCTGCCCGTGCGGGTCTGGTAAAAAATTCAAACACTGTCACGGTAAACTCTAAAAGGATCCGTGCAGCTGGCATCCCCTGCAGCCATCACAAGCGTCGGACGGCTTTGGATAGGATTGACGCTTGCGATCGCCACGGTTTAAGAGCCAGAATGAGGCGCTGCATCTGTGGCGGTTTTTGACTTAATTTATTTTTGGAACTCAGGTTCCCAGAGCATATATTTTTAGCAACTAGAGGCATACATGCGCCACGCTTATATCACCGGCTCAGCTGGGTTTATTGGATTTTATTTATCGGAACTTCTTTTGCAAGAAGGTTGGAGCGTCACTGTGTTGGACGGTTTGACGGATTACTATGACGTGCGTCTTAAACAGCGGCGACTGCAAATGCTCGGTCAACACGAAAATTTCCATTCCATCACTGCGATGCTGGAAGATGAGGCTGCGGTCATGGAGTCCGTTGCGCAGGCAAAACCGGACGTCATCGTGCATTTGGCGGCGCAAGCGGGTGTGCGATACAGTCTGGAAAACCCACGAGCCTATATTGAGAGCAATGTGCTTGGCACGTTCAACTTGATGGAAGCGGCCCGGGTGCATGGAGTGGCGCATTTGATGATGGCATCAACCTCTTCGGTATATGGCGCCAATACGCAGATGACGTTTCACCGATCATCTCGCAAAAAGGGTTATGGAATTCTATCCAGAGCGGGCGGGCCTGATACTATATGTTAAACTGTTCGTACTTGGATGCTGGTTTGATGCTAAATGCGCAGTCGGTGATTAATATTATTCATCAAACTCAATACAGGTGTATTGATAACTTCTCCCAGAATACTCAAAATATGGACTTCTGTTTCTATTTTGGCCCTGAAACTTTCGAGGGATCATAGCGGTCTTCAAAACGGTCCTGCATGTTTTCAGAGAGTCCTGGTAACTCCTGTTGTTGATAATGCTGTCAATTGATTCAAAAATGTCTAACTGAAAACACCTAGGCTGCGTCCTCCACAGCTTGTGACACGGTTTCTGCGACCGTGTTGAGCAAGGTTTCATCCTCAGCTTCTACCATCACACGGATCAGTGGCTCAGTGCCGGATTTGCGAATAAGAAGACGTCCCTTGCCTTTCAATGAGGCCTCCGCATCTTGGATCGCAGCTTGCACAGAGGCCACCTCCAGAGGAGCCTTGTCTTCAGAAAACCTCACGTTTTTAAGAACTTGTGGACAGGGTGCGAAAACATTCGCCAATTCACTGGCCCGCTGACCGGTTTCGACCATGGCGGCCAAAAATTGTAATCCAGCCAGAAGACCATCGCCGGTTGTGGCGTAATCACGCATCACGATATGACCCGATTGTTCACCGCCAAGATTGAACCCGCCATGGCGCATGGCATCCACCACATAGCGGTCGCCCACATTGGTGCGGTGCAGATCAATCCCTTGACCACCCAGCCAGCGTTCAAGGCCCAAGTTGGACATCACCGTAGCCACCAAAGTACCGCCGCGAAGCTCTCCGCTCTTGGCCCAGCGCGCGGCGATTAATCCCATGAGCTGATCGCCGTCAGCGATCTGGCCCTTTTCGTCAATAATGGCGATCCGGTCTGCATCACCGTCCAAGCAGATCCCAATATCGGCACCATGCTCTAACACCGCATCAACGGCCGCTTGTGGCGCGGTGGAGCCCACATCTTTGTTGATGTTATAGCCATTGGGTTGCACACCAATTGCAATCACCTCTGCGCCAAGTTCCCAGAGAACTTCAGGGGCGGTGCGATATGCTGCGCCATTGGCGCAATCAATAACCACTTTCAACCCGTCTAAGCGTTTGCCTGTTGGAAAGGTCGCTTTTGCCGCTTCAACGTAGCGACCAATCGCGCTGTCGATGCGGTTGGCTCGTCCAATGTTTTCCGGCAAGCAGAGATCCACATCATTTGCAAACAAAGCTTGAATTTCCATCTCGGCAGCATCTGACAATTTATACCCATCCGGATCAAAAAACTTAATGCCATTGTCGTGATGCGGATTGTGACTAGCGGTGATCATAACACCAACATCTGCGCGCATAGAATGGGTGAGCATGCCAACGGCAGGTGTTGGAATTGGCCCCAATAGGACCACATCCATGCCAGTTGATAAAAACCCGGCTGTGAGGGCGTTTTCAATCATATAGCCGGATCTGCGTGTATCTTTACCAATCACAACACGGTGCCCTGGGGAGGCGTCACGCCGAAAAAAACGTCCCGCTGCTGCCGCGAGCCGCAAAGCGGTTTCAGCGGTCATAGGATAGGTATTTGCTGTGCCGCGGACCCCATCCGTTCCAAACAGGTGTCGTGTCATAAGGTTT